>NZ_JBPODR010000011.1:0-89476 GCF_051201035.1 Thermoanaerobacterium thermosulfurigenes | reverse complement strand
TCTATATTTTTTGAAGAAACTTTTAATCGAAGTAGAAACCTTATTATCAATTTGGTAATTTTGTGTTATACTATTCATAGCATGAGCCTCCAATTGGTTTATTTTTTGATAATTCAATTATACCAAAAATGGAGGTCTCATGCTATTTTATAGCCAAATAATATTGAATTATCAAGGTACAGAGCTACTTTTATAAGTGCGAAGTTTGAGTTATTAAAATATATTTGATTTGTTAAAGGGCAAATAATAGTCTTTAGAAGTCATTTATTATATAATAGATATTAATTTAAGACTTAAGACAGTATATAAAGAAGGAAAGTGGGAAATTTATATGGAATTTTCAACTCAAGGTGAAAGACTAAAGAAAATCAGGAAAATGCTTAAGATGAAACAGAAAGAACTACAGGATAAAAACATTACCAGAGGTTTTATAAGCATGATTGAAAGCGGTAGAAGCACTATGAGCAAAGAAACAGCTTCTGCCATTGCAAAGAAACTTAATAAAAGAGCCAAAGAAATTGGCATAAATCTAAACATAGATGGTGAATACCTTTTAATGACACCTGCAGAAGAAGCCGAATACTATTGTATCCAAAAATTAAAAGAGATTAACAATGAAGAGGATTTAAGCAAAGTAAATGAATTACTTGAAATTGCAGAAAAATACGGAAGAAAGCGAGTAAACGCACTGATAAGCATTAAAATTGGCGACATAATGTATAATGCAAATAAATATATAGATGCAATACTAAATTACAACAAAGCCCTTGAACTATTGATGATGTATGGATTCAAGGAACAGATACCATACGTTTATAACATGTTGGGCGTTTGCAAGATGAATATAACTGATTATGCAGAAGCAATATTTTACTTTGATAAAGCCATGAGTTTTGCTGAGGAAACAAATGATAAAAGTATAAGAAATAAAGCGATTTATAATATTTCATTATGTTATAAACACATTGGCAAATATGATGTTGCAATAGAATATGTTGAGAAATTTCTTAAAGATTGTAATAAATCCGATGAACTTATTAACTATATTTATGCAAGTTCTATAAAAGCCAATTGCTTCAGGGAAATGGGCTTTCTTGAAAAATCTTTAGACGCATATAAAAATTTACTAAATAATGTTAATGATGAAGATTCAATATCAGGATTGATTTACAGCAATATTGGCGAAATTTATGCAGATCTAAATGATTATGAAAAGTCTTTGGAGTATTTTGATAAAGCAGAGAAAATAAGGCGTAACAAAGATGAAAAGTTATTGTCCCACACGCTTATTGAAAAAGCCAATGTTTTATTAAAAATGGGGCACATCAAAGAATTTATAAATCTCATGGAAGAAGGCATTTCGATAGCTAATAAAAACAATGACATAGAATACATCATAATGGGAAATTATAGATTGGCTGATATTTATAAGCAATTAAATGATAGAGAAAAAGTGATACACATATACAATAAAATATTGGAAGTCGCCAAAAATATAAACAGCATAAAAGAATTGCTAAAAGTCCATATAAAGCTATCCATATTGTATTTAGAAGATGGTAATGCAGACAAGTGTAATAATCATTTGAGTAAGGCTGATAAAATTGTAGAATCAATAAGACAGTAATATATACAAACATTTCGGGAGGATAAAATTTGAATATGTTCAGAATATATAAGGCAACAAAAGTTGCCGAAAATATTCTAAATATTAAAGGAAAAAGCAATGAATAAAAATATCAGGTTATTACTTTTTGCAAAATGGATTTCTAATTTTGGGACACAGCTTCATAGCCTTGCTTTTCCAATAATTGTATACAATCAGACCCATTCGTCTACTATATTGTCACTGGCCTTCATTGCTGAAACATTGCCGTGGCTTTTTATAGGACCAATTATTCCTCATACTTTAAGTAAAAAGATGTCTGATAAATTTATTTTAGTCTTATGTGATTTAATGAGATTTTTGATTGTTGTTGGAATATTAAATTTTATTAAAATACCATATATCGTTTTATGTTTGATATTTTTCTTAGGCTGTTTTAATTCAATATACGGTTCATTTAGAACAAGCATAATTAAATCAAATACAGATGATTTAACTTTGACTAAAACAATTGGGATTTCTTTAGGAGTAGATGATCTAATTAATATGCTAGCACCGGTTTTTGGTGCATTGTTGATTTCAATAGGCATTTTACCTACTATTTTTTTAATGGCAGATTCAGTTAGCTATTTATTGAGTGCATTTTTAATTTTAAAAATTCAGAGTCATGAGGACAAACATTTATCAGAAAGTGAAAGCAATCTTAATTTTTATCATCAGGCAACTGAAGGCTTTCATATTATATGGAATAATATAGAGTTAAAATGGCTTGTTATACTTGAAGGTATTCGCTCACTTGTTGAAGGTATTTCCATACCTCTTTTGATACTTTATGTTACGCAAATTCTTTTAAAATCGGAATCTACTTTTGCCTGGTCAAGAGCGATTTCGTCTATTTTTTCTATTTTAGCATCATTGATGTACATCAAGTTTGAAGCGAAATTGGCGAAAGGAAAATTTGTTAATATTGGAACTGCTTTTTAACAACTTCTTTATTATCAATGGTATTTTTTAATGAGATATACGTGTTTTATTTAGCATCTGCTTTTAATGCATTTATATCAAGTCTTTATCTTTTAGGCTATGGAATTTCAATTTTCCAACGAGAAGGAATTTCGGTGGTATATTTTTATGCTATAAGTGGATTTTTATTGTTGTTAGGATATTTATACAAAGCACCATCAACTTTAAAACATACTTTGCTGCTGCAAAGGGATTTGGAAAATTGATTTTAATGGGAAGCTTTTATCTGGTATAAATAAATTGCTATTAGAATAGGGTTCATTGCGAACCCTCTTTTAACCTCCTAAGTATGACTTTTTAACCCTTTCATCGTCTTTTAAGACAGATGCAGCACCTTCAAGGGAGATATTGCCTGTTTCAAGGACGTATGCTCTGTCTGCAATGGATAGAGCCATTTTAGCGTTTTGCTCTACCAAAAGGATGGTTGTGCCGTCTTCATTTATATTTTTTATTGTCTTGAATATGTCTTGTACTACAATCGGTGCAAGTCCCATTGATGGTTCGTCTAACAAAAGCACTTTTGGCTTCGACATCAATGCACGCCCTATTGCCAGCATCTGCTGCTCACCACCGCTTAATGTGCCGGCAATCTGTTTATGCCTTTCTTTTAAACGTGGAAATAGGTGAAATACTTTTTCCATGTCGCTTTTTACCATTTTGTCTTTCCTGAGATATGCTCCCATCTCAAGGTTTTCCATGACAGTCATGTTGGCAAATATTCTTCTTCCTTCAGGCACTTGGCAGATGCCCATAGCAACTATATTTTGAGCGGGTTTTTTCGTTATGTCTACATCGTTGAATTTGATGTAGCCTTTTTTTGGCTTCAATATGCCTGATATCGTCATTAAAGTTGTGCTTTTGCCTGCGCCATTTGCACCTATTATAGTCACGATCTCACCGTCATTTACTTTTATGTCTATGCCTTTTAAGGCGTTTACCATTCCATATGATACATTGAGATCTTTTATTTCTAACATGATTTAAGCACCTCCTTCAATTGATAAAATTTCTTTTTCATCAATGTCTTCTTCTCCAAGATACGCTGCTATTACTTCTGGATTTTTCTTGATTTCGTCTGGTGTACCATGTGCTATTATTTTTCCGTAGTTCATGACGTATATGTCTTCACAGAGATCCATCACCAGCGACATGTCGTGTTCAATCAAGAGTATCGTTATGTCAAATTTGTCTCTTATGAATCTAATTGTGTCTGTAAGCTCTTTTGTCTCTTGTGGATTCATTCCTGCTGCAGGTTCATCTAAGAGCAAAAGCTTTGGCTTTGTTGCCAGTGCTCTTGCAATTTCAAGTCTTCTCTGTTCGCCATAAGGCAGATTTTTGGCAAGGTTTAAAGCGTGCTTATCAAGATTGAATATTTTAAGGAGATCCATCGCTTGTTTGTCTTGTGTTTTTTCTCCATCTAAGTATTTCTTGTGCTGAATAAAGGAGCTTAAAAGTCCGTATTGCACGTGAATGTGCTCAGCTATTTTGACATTGTCAAGGACAGTTAGGTTTTTAAATAGACGTATGTTTTGAAATGTCCTTGCTATGCCAAGCTTTGTGTTGTTGTAGGGCTTTTGAGATATAGCTTTTCCGTCAAATGTCACTTTTCCTGATGTAGGCTTGTATATGCCGGTTATTATGTTGAATACTGTTGATTTTCCAGCACCATTTGGTCCTATAAGTCCTGTAAGAGAGCCTTTTTCCAGTTCTATGTTGACGTCTATCAAGGCTTTTATGCCGCCAAAGTCTATAGATACGTCTTTAATTGACAGTAAACTCACTGCTTTTCTCCCCTTTCTTAAATAGTTTTTTGAGAGAAAATTCTCTTGTACCCATCAATCCTTCTGGTCTAAATAGCATTACGATAATTAAGAGGAGAGCGTATATTACCATTCTTAGTGCAGCATAATCCTGCAAAAGTGCGTATACAAAAGTTAAGAAGATGGCTGATAGGATAGATCCTGTTATGCTTCCAAGTCCTCCTAATACAACCATTGTTAAGATATCGAATGATTTCATGAAGTTGAATGTCTCTGGCTGTATGATGTAGAAGTTGTGAGCGTAAAGGGCACCGCCTATTCCTGCGAAAAATGCACCTATCGTAAATGCCAATGTCTTGTAGTATGTCGTGTTTATACCCATCGATTCGGCAGCTGTCTCGTCTTCTCTGATTGCTACACAGCATCTGCCGTAGCTGGAGTTTATGAAGTTTCTGATTAATACAACAGTTATGACTGCTATCCAGAATACCCACGTCCAGTTTGTGTACTTCGGTATTCCAGATAGGCCGCTTGCTCCACCGACGTATTCAGTGTTTAAAAAGATTACCCTAATTATTTCTCCGAATCCAAGTGTTGTTATAGCGAGGTAGTCTCCTTTTAATCTCAATGATGGTATTCCTATCAAGATTCCGGCTATTCCTGCTGCTATGCCTCCTACTAATAATGCCAGTGGAAATGGAAGTCCTAACTTGTATGTTATGATAGCTGATGTGTATGCACCGATTGACATGAATCCTGCATGACCTAATGAAAATTGTCCAGTAAAGCCATTAATCAGGTTGAGGCTTACAGCAAGTATTACATTTATGCCCATGAGAACTATGTTTATTTCGTAATAATCGTTCAATATATTTGTTGACAGTAAGATTTGTATTATACCGTAAAAAGCCAACAGCCCTAAGAAAATCAACAACCTGTTTTTCAATATCTGCTTCAACTTTATCACCTACACTTTCTCTCTTACGTTTTTGCCAAATAGTCCTGTGGGCTTGATTAAAAGTATTATGATGAGTATTGCAAATGAAACGCCGTCTCTGTATAAAGAGCTGCCGTAGCCTGAAACAAGTGCTTCTATGACGCCCATCAAAAGGCCTCCTACCATAGCACCTGGTATTATTCCTATTCCGCCTAATACTGCTGCTATAAATGCTTTTAAGCCTGGCATGATACCCATCAGTGGGTCAATGGAATTGTAGTATATGCCAACTAAGACGCCTGCAACAGCAGCAAGGGCAGAGCCTATGGCAAATGTGAAAGAAACGGTCCTATCTACATTTACGCCCATAAGTCTTGCAGCATCAGGGTCTGTGGAGACAGCTCTCATGGCTTTTCCTATTTTTGTCTTATATATAATAAGCTGAAGTCCCACCATCATGATTATGGATACGACAAATATGACGATTTGCTGGTTTGATATGGTGATTATTCCATTGAAAAATGAGTACATGTGCTGCTTGAAAATCTGAGGATATGTCCTGACCTGTGGTGATAAAAGGATTATACCTCCGTTTTCCAGCAAAAGTGAGACACCGATGGCTGTAATCAATATTGAGATTTTTGACTTATCCCTTAAAGGTCTATATGCAACTCGCTCAATTGTCACACCTAGTATAAGGCTTACTAACATTGCCAATAGAAGAGATGGTATAAAGCCAAGGTGAAAGTATGTTGATGCGAAGAAGCCTGTAAATGCACCTACCATATATATATCGCCATGAGCGAAATTTATAAGCTTCATTATGCCGTAAACCATAGTATATCCAAGGGCAATGAGTGCGTATATGCTGCCTAAAGATAAACCATTTATCAACTGCTCAATAAATGTCTTCATAAACATCACCTCAAGTAAAAATGTATTAAAAGAACATAAGCGGCCACAAGGTGACCGCATTGCCGTATTTCTTTAAAGTTATCTTATGATTATTTATTCAGCACTTACTTTTTTCTTAAGTGTCTGTTTACCGTCCTTCAATTCGATGATGACTGTCTGTTTTATAGGATTGTGTTGTGCATCTATCGAAATATTGCCTGTAACACCTTTGAAATTTTTCAGATTTGCCAAGGCTTCTGTTATCTTTGCCGGGTCAGTTGAGTTTGCATCTTTTATCGCTTGTACCAACATGCCTGCTGAGTCGTATGCCAAAGCGGCAAAAGCATCAGGTTCTGTACCGTAAGCGTCTTTGTACTTCTTTATGAAGTCTTGAACAGTCGGATCTGGATCTGTTGATATAAAGTGGTTGCTGTAATAGACGTTGTTTAATGCAGATGCACCTGCTATCTTTAATAGATCAGGTGAGTCCCAACCGTCCCCACCAAGTAGAGGTGTATCTATGCCCATCTCTCTTGCCTGTTTTGTTATCTTTGCTGTGTCTTGATAATATCCGGGTATGAATATGACGTCAGCATTTAATCCTTTTATCTTAGTAAGTGTTGATTTAAAATCTTGATCACCTGCCACATAAGCTTCTTGGTCTATTACCTTGCCGCCAAGTTTTTCAAATTGTTCTTTGAAACTTTGAGCAAGGCCCTTGCTGTAGTCGCTTTTGTCATCAATGTATATGACAGCGGTTTTTGCATTTAGATCCTTTGCGGCAAATTCGCCCATTACTTTGCCTTGATATGGGTCTGTGTAACATGCCCTGAATATTTCGCTTTTTACTTTGTTCGTGTTTGGATCAACAGTTACATCAAAAGATGTACCGGATGGAGTTATAAGAGGTATGTTTTTGCTTAATGCAATTGAAGAAGCTGCTTTTGTGTTGCCTGTTGTGGCAGGTCCTAATATTGCCACTACATTGTCTTCAACGATAAGCTTTGTTGCCTGATTTATTGATTCATCTGTCGCAGATTTGTTGTCGGCTTTAATAAGATTAATCTGCTTGCCAAGAACACCGCCGTTCTTGTTGACATCATCTATATACAGTTTTACTGCATTATACTCAGAAGTTCCGTATGACGCTACTTGTCCTGTCAATTCAAAAAGGGCTCCCACGTTTATTTTGTTGCTACTTGTAGCGCTGGTATTTTTGCTGCATCCAGAAAACAGAAGTGAAGCTGTCATTATGCCGACTAAAAGCATTGATGCTTTTTTTAACGAATTTCTCATAGATATGTCCTCCCATTTTTTAAAATTTAATAAAATTAAAATTTTTCTCTACCGGTAGAAAAATTAAAGAAAACAGACGATAAATTTACTATAATTATACTTTATTGATGATATTTACATCAAGATTAATTATTTTAAGGCATATTCAAATTTTCTAATAAATACTACAAAAAACTTTTATTGACTAATAAATGTTTTTATCTTACTATTTTATTAATTAATGAAAATTTTATCACAAGTGTCATTTGAAATTTAGCATGGTAGCACGGTAGGATTTTTGTTGTTGCCATGCAGGGGGAGGAGTTTTTATGAAAAGGTCTATCTTTGTTTTGGCAGCTTTTTTTATAATATCTTTTGCTATATCTGGATGCCAAAGCAAGACAACATCCACTGGTAGCACGGGAAAAATGATAACGATCGGTATCACACAGATAGTTGAACATCCAGCGCTTGATAGCGCAAGAGAAGGGTTTATAAAAGCTTTGAAAGACAATGGCTATGAAGAAGGGAAGAATGTCACCTATATCAAGGAAAACGCTCAAGGTGATATGTCGACGGCTGAAACAATAGCCAAAAAGTTCGTTGATAAAAATGTCGATTTAATTTTTTCCATAGCAACGCCTACTACACAGGCAGTTAAAAAAGCCACTTCTACTATTCCAATCGTGTTTACTGCTGTTACAGATCCTGTCGCTGCTGGGCTTGTAAAATCGTTGGATAATCCTGGCGGAAATGTGACAGGTACTTCCGATATGGAGCCTATAAATGATCAGTTAAAGTTGATAAAGGACTTGGTTCCAAATGCTAAAAGGATAGGGATAATATACAATGCAGGTGAAGTCAATTCTACAGTTCAAGTTAAGATTGCAAAAGACGATGCGGCAAAATTAGGCTTTAGCGTAAAAGAAGCTACTGTATCAAATAGCAGCGAAGTCAGCCAAGCGGCACAATCTTTAGTAGGGAAAGTTGATGCCATATGGCTTCCGACAGACAATACTGTTGCTTCTTCTGTTGCGGCTATAATAAAGGTCACCAATTCAGCGAAGATACCTGTAATAGCTGCAGAGAAAGGAATGGTTGAAGGCGGTTCATTGGCTACACTTGGCATAAGCTACAGCGATTTAGGCTATCAGGCAGGTTTGATGGCTATTAAGATTTTAAAAGGTGAAAAGCCTGCCAATATAAAAGTGGAAACTGCTAAGAATCTGCAGCTTATACTAAATCAAAAAGAAGCAGATGCCATTGGTTTTAAAATACCAGATTCTATCATGAAGAAAGCACAAGAGGTCATCAAATAAATAGATATAATTGGGGGTCTATACAATGTCTTTTGCCATTTCTACATTAGAGCAGGGGCTTGTCTATGGCATAATGGCACTTGGTGTCTATATATCTTTTAAGATAATAAATTTTGCTGATTTGACTGTAGAGGGCAGCTTCACTTTAGGGGCTGCCGTTACAGCAAAACTCATAACAAGTGGTGCAAACCCTGTTTTTTCTATTTTTATTTCCATCATTGCTGGGGGATTAGCTGGCTTAATCACTGGATTTTTGAATACGAAGCTAAAAATCACGGAGTTATTAGCAGGTATACTTACGATGACTGCTCTTTACTCTATAAACTTGCGCATAATGGGAAAATCAAACATACCTATGCTTAGCAATAGATCTATATTTGACTACTTTGATTTTGCAGGAAGCTATAAAAACATACTATTTTTTGGACTTATTGTCGTTTTTATGTTGCTTTTGACAAATTATTTTTTGCAGACGCGGACGGGATTTGCGCTGAGAGCCACAGGAAACAACCAGCAGATGGTTCGCAGCATGGGAATAAACACAAATGCTACGATTACGTTGGGACTTGTAATATCAAATGCTTATATTGCTTTGGCAGGATCGTTAGTGTCGCAGTATCAAGGCTTTGCCGATGCTGGCATGGGCATTGGAACACTTGTTGCAGGACTTGCTTCTGTCATTATCGGTGAAGTGTTGATAAGAGAGAGAAATATATTGTGGGCAGTGATTTCTGCCGTCGTAGGATCGATAGTCTACAGAAGTGCAATAGCAATAGCCCTTACAATAGGATTTAATCCGACGGATCTAAAACTTTTGACTGCTATCTTAGTAGTTGTGGCATTGTCGTTGCCTGGATTGAAGAAAATTGTTTTAAGCTCTAACTGAAAAGGGGGATTTACAATGTTAAAGCTTATAGATGTGGATAAATATTTTTATAAAAATACCCCTAATGAGATTCAGGTATTCAATAAATTGAATCTCGAAGTAGATGACGGTGATTTTATAACGATTGTGGGCAGCAATGGCGCAGGCAAATCTACGCTTCTCAATCTGATAGCTGGAGCGTATCCTGTTGACAGTGGTTCTGTCGTCATCGATGATTTGGATGTGACATCGTATCCTGAATATAAAAGGTCCAGATATATAGGCAGGGTATTTCAAAACCCTCTTTTAGGAACAGCTCCATCTATGACGATTGATGAAAATTTATCAATTGCTTATTCAAAAGGTACTGGACTAAACCTTAAAAAGGGGCTTAACAAGAAAAATAGAGAATTTTTTAAGGAAAAGCTGGCGGAATTAGGATTAGGACTTGAAAACAGATTGAAGACAAAAGTTGGGCTTTTATCTGGAGGACAGAGGCAAGCATTGACGCTTCTTATGGCTACATTTGCAAAGCCTAAACTGCTTTTGTTAGACGAGCATACTGCTGCGTTAGATCCAAGGACTGCCAATATAATAAATGAAATTACAAATAAGATCGTCTACGAAAACAAATTGACTACGCTTATGGTTACTCACAATCTGGAGCATGCTTTAGAATTTGGAAATAGGATAATAATGATGCATCAAGGACGTATCGTGCTTGATTTGAAGGAAGAAAAGAAAAATCTTACTGTAGATAAGCTTTTAAAGATGTTTAATGAGGTCAATGGTGCAGAATTTGTGGACGATAGGGTGATGTTGGCATAGGATTTACTCACACCCGTTTCTTGTTTTGAATATAATGAGATTAAAAGGATTCAACGAGAAATGAGGTGTTTTAATGCAAAATGAAGATATTAAAAGTTTTGATGCGATGGATGAAGAAAAATTGGAAAAATTGATGGATGCGATATCGCCAATTTTAGAGGAGATGGAGACAGATACACAGCCTATTTATATAGCAAAGTTCATACTTTTTGTTTTTTTACTTATCTTGATTAACGATACAAAATTTTCTGCCATTGCACTGAATGCACTTTTGGCTGCTTCGGATATTATTTCATTTTTCCCAGCCATATACAATATCTATTCTGCCGAACCAATTTCCCTCGAAGCACCAAATGAAAACAGCAAACTGCCTAAGCTTGTATTTCCTCCACCAACAGGCATAACTAAAGATACATTTTTTGGCTTTACACTGCTTTCTATTTTTACGCTATTAGGTTTTTCCAATCTTCAGTATCTGTATGCGATTTATGCGGCACTGACGTATACATTCATACCGGGTGCTACGGCTAACCTGATAATAGGCTTGCCGACGCCGATTCCAGCTAATGAAAATGACGTAAAAAAAGATTAAAGTATGAGGCAATACCTCATACTTTTTTTAATGCCATTTCTATATTTATTATTCCATATCCTTGTGAATAATACCTGTAGTGGTCAACATTTGTTGTAGTCGACTTTAAAATATTTTTTACTTGGTAATTTGTCAATGATGGGTTTTTCTCCAAAAGAAGTGCGGCAGCACCTGCTACAATTGGTGTTGCCATTGATGTGCCAGACGCTGTTCTGTACGATTTGTTGAGAAGGATGTTGTCGTCAGTCCCTAAAGGCACATTCCCTGATGCAGTTGATACGATCTTTACACCGGGTGCTACTACGTCAGGTTTCGGCAAGAATGCAGATCCTCTTCCTGAAAAATTAGCAATTTCATCGTCTGAAGTGTCAACGGTTCTTTTGTCATCAACTGCACCAACTGTTATAACATTCATGCTGTTTCCTGGCGATGTGACGGAATTTATAGATGGTCCTGAATTACCGGCTGCTACTACAACGACTAAGCCACTTCTCCAGAGTTTATCCACTCCTTTGACAAGTGGGTCTAAAAAAGGCGGCAATGATGGCGTTTCACCGATGGAAAGCGATACGATTCTTATATTGTATTTATCTCTGTTGTCAAGTATCCACTGCATACCTGTCAATATATCTGATGTTGAGCCGCTGCCTCTGGAATCTAAAACTTTTACTGATACTATATTTGCTTCAGGCGCTACACCTTTGTACTTGCCATCTGATAAATAGCCACTGGATGCGGCATCACCTGCTACATGTGTGCCATGGCCGTTGTCATCGTATGGACTTTTTTTCCCGTTTACAATGTCGTGGAATGCAATTATCCTGTTTTTTGGCTTGGTAAAGTCTGGATGAGGGTATATTCCTGTGTCTAAAAAAGCGATTGTGACGCCTTTACCAGTGTATCCATGATCATTTGCCTCTCTTGATTTGATTTCTTGTGTGGCAATGTTAAGCTGTGTTTTTACAGTTGAATCTTCGGCTATAAATTTGATACCTTTATTTTTTGCGATGCTGTTTAGCTTGTTGCAAGGTATGTTTACAGCCCAACCGTTAATAATAGGCAGTTCGTACTTTATCGTTCCTCCAATTGATTCTATCTTCTTTTTAAGCGCATCGTACGGCAAGTTGGAATACACAATAGCGCTAACACACTCACTTCTATATGTGGAAGCTTTTCGTAGTAGCCTTGAGTCTATTTTGCTTTTGGGATAAAGGCTTTGAATAACACTTGACAAAATTAGAGCAGAAATTATATCCATAAATTGAATCCCCCTTTCTTATATCAGAATATGTTTAAGGCAAATTTTTGTTAGTTTTAAAAATAGAAGTGTCACAAATATTGGCGATGTCATATTATGTATTAGGTCAAAAAGACCTGACATAAATCTTGCGAAAGGGGGATATTTATATGCCCACAGAGAAAGGTGCATCATGGATAGGCGGTGGATGGTTCTGGATTATAATTATAATACTTCTTATCTTCTTGTTTGTACCTGGCTTCATAGTTGAAGAGCCTAAAGCTTGATTAAATTTTAAATTTTTAAAAGGAGGATTATTATGGCAGGAACAAGTTCAGTATTTGGCGAAAGCAATTTGCTGTTCTTCTTCTTAATTCTCGTTGTCCTTATGGGCGGCGGATGGTTTGGCGGAGCATGGTCAATGGAAACATTGCTGTTCTTCTTCGTACTATTAGTCATAATCATGGACGGTGGAATGGGATTATTCTTGAATCAAGTCAAATAAAGTAAATGGTCCTATCTTGCGGTAGGACCATTTGTTTTACATAAAAGACGAAATCAATATCAATAATTAAAAATAAGAATATAATGAATTAAAGTAAATTAAATGGAGCTGATCTTATGAATATATCTGGAAATACGCTTCTATTCTTTTTTGTCATATTGACTGTTGTAATGGATGTAAAGTTTGAATTCGAAGATTTGCTGTTTTTCTTTCTTCTGTTAGTTGTCTTGCAGCAAGACAAACCGCGGAAAAAGGCAAGGCGCTTTTTGTGGTCATTGGCCACCATGAATTTCAGTAACAATATTTAACACATCACGTATAATGTATTAGGTCCTTGAGGCCAAAAAATAAAGGAGGTTTTTAGTATGCCTGAAGGAAAAGGAGCAGCATGGGGCGGCGGATGGATCTGGATCATAATCATAATACTAATAATTTTCCTCTTTGTACCTGGAATATTTGTGGTCGATAAATAATGTAAAGGGGGTTTTCATATGCCTGAAGGAAAAGGAGCAGCATGGGACGGTGGATGGATTTGGATCATAATAGTGATTTTTATAATCTTCTTGTTTGTCCCAGGTATTTTTGTGGTGGATAAGAAATAAAAGCATGGGGCAGGTGATAATAAACCTGCCCTATACATATATTATTTAAGAAGTATTTATGGAAATGGGGGATTTGCCGTGGATAAAGAAAAATTACTAAAGGTATTGATAATTGAACTTTTTATAATATTTTTTATAAGGTTTCAAATTTTTGATGGCTTAAGCATTGAAGGAGAAAGGCAGCTTTTAAAGAAAAAAGAAGGCGAGGAAATTGTGGAGCATGATAAAGATGATAAAACAGAAAGTAAAAAGAACGACGAGAAGAAAAGCGATTTGGATATATTTGAGATAATAGAGAAAAGCAAAAACTTTATGGGGAGCGTAAAACCGTATCTACACAGGAAAGAACAGTACTACATAGATATATTCACAAAAATTGCCGAGATACTTGAATGCCACAAACAGTTGATGGAATTTAATCAAGAAGCTGAAATGCAAGAAGATGACTTTGATCAGATTGGGATGTTAAAAGCGGTAAAACCGTACATGAAAGAAGATAAGCAGATGATCATAGACAAATTTATAAAGCTTCATGAAGGGATACAAAACCTAAACGAAAAAATGAAAAAATACGAAGTGGAAGGAGATAAAAATAACATCATAGATAAAATTCTGGATATTTTTGAAGCGATAAAACCTGTTATTCCAGATGATAAAAAGGATATGGCAGAAAAAATCATAAAAAACATAAAGCTTGTAGAAGCTTTGAACAAGGCTGAAAGCATTATGAATTCAAAAAATAGTGAATCAAGGCACGAGAAGGTAGAAGAAAGCGATAGAAGCGATGTGAAGAATAATTTGTTTGACAGATCTGAAGAAAATAAAAAGACAGAAGAAGTTAAAGATGCAGAAGACGCTGTAAATGATGAAATGGTGGAAGGTGTAAAAAGCAATGATGTGGAAAGGGAAATAAAGAAGGACGATGTGCCGAAAAATCTTGGACTTACAAATCAGCAGTCGGAAGTGGTAAACGGTCTTAAATCAATGCTTACGAAAGAACAGCAGCAGTTTATGTACAACATGATAAATTATCTAAAACAACAAAGTTCAAATGGCAATGTAAATAATGTTGCAGGTGACTAAAGCCTGCATTTTTTTGCGTAAATTTAATATTAATCGTATAATTAGAAGATAAATGGGAAAAATCTATAATAATCGTCTAAAACGGCAAAAATTAGAGGAATTTGGAGTTTGCTATGAACTTGTAATTAAACTAATATAAAAAGTGTGATGATTAGCACTCGTCATGAATGAGTGCTAACAAAATTCGAGGAGGGATATTATGAGATTAAAACCACTTGGTGACAGAGTTGTAGTAAAGGTTACTGAAGCCGAAGAGGTAACAAAAGGCGGCATTGTATTGCCTGGCACTGCAAAAGAAAAACCTCAACAAGGTGAAGTACTTGCTGTCGGCTCTGGTGAATACATAGATGGGAAAAGAGTCGAACTGGAAGTGAAAGTTGGAGACAAAGTAATATTCTCAAAGTACGCTGGCACAGAAGTAAAACTTGATGGAGAAGAATATCTTCTCTTAAGGCAGAGCGATATATTAGCTGTAGTAGAATAAGGAGGTAGAAGAAATGGCAAAGAAAATTTTGTACGGTGAAGATGCAAGAAAGGCTTTGGAAAGAGGCGTAAATGCTGTTGCCAACACAGTTAAAGTAACATTAGGACCAAGAGGCCGTAATGTTGTTTTAGATAAAAAATATGGTTCACCAACAATTACAAACGATGGTGTTACAATCGCAAGGGAAATTGAATTAGAAGATCCTTTTGAAAATCAAGGTGCACAGCTTTTAAAGGAAGTTGCAACAAAGACAAATGATGTAGCTGGCGATGGTACGACAACAGCTACTGTATTGGCACAAGCCATGGTATTGGAAGGTTTAAGGAACTTAGCTGCTGGTGCGAACCCAATGCTTTTAAGACGCGGCATGGCAAAAGCTGTCGATGCTGCTGTTGAAGGATTAAAAAATATTTCAAAGCCAGTAGAAGGAAAAGATTCTATAGCACATGTTGCATCAATTTCAGCGGCTGACGAGGAGATCGGCAACTTAATAGCTGAAGCAATGGATAAGGTCGGTAAAGATGGCGTAATAACAGTAGAAGAATCAAAGTCAATGAATACGACTATTGAAATAGTAGAAGGAATGCAGTTTGACAGAGGCTATATTTCACAGTACATGGTAACTGATACAGATAAGATGGAAGCAGTTTTGGATGATCCTTTAATACTCATCACAGACAAGAAACTTTCAAATATCCAAGATTTGTTGCCATTGCTTGAACAAGTAGTACAACAAGGAAGGAAGCTTTTGATAATTGCAGATGATGTTGAAGGTGAAGCACTTGCAACATTAGTAGTAAATAAATTAAGAGGTACATTTACATGTGTTGCAGTAAAAGCTCCAGGATTTGGCGACAGAAGAAAAGAAATGCTTCAAGATATAGCTATCTTGACAGGTGGTCAAGTAATATCTGAAGAAGTGGGCCTTGATCTCAAAGAAGCTAAAATAGACATGCTTGGTCGTGCAAGACAAGTAAAAGTAACAAAAGAAAACACTACAATAGTTGATGGTGCGGGAAATGCTGCAGACATAAAGAACAGAATAAATCAGATAAAAGTTCAGATCGAAGAGACGACGTCAGATTATGACAGAGAAAAACTGCAAGAAAGATTGGCTAAGCTTTCTGGCGGTGTCGCAGTAATTCAAGCCGGTGCTGCTACAGAGACAGAGCTTAAAGAAAAGAAACACAGGATAGAAGACGCGCTTTCAGCTACGAGAGCTGCTGTTGAAGAAGGTATAGTTCCTGGTGGTGGTACAGCACTGTTAGATGTTATACCAGAAGTACAAAAAGTAGTTGACTCTTTAGAAGGTGACTTTAGAACAGGTGCTCAAATCGTATTGAGGGCATTAGAAGAACCAGTAAGGCAGATAGCAAGAAATGCTGGTGTAGACGGTTCAGTGATCATTGAGAAGATAAAAGAATCAAAAGATCCTGCTTTTGGTTATGATGCATACAAAGAAGAATTTGTAGACATGTTAAAAGCAGGTATAGTTGACCCAACAAAGGTTACGAGGTCAGCACTCCAAAATGCTGCATCTGTTGCGTCTATGATACTTACAACAGAAGCTGTTGTGGCAGACATACCAGAAAAGAATCCACCAGCTCCAGCACCAGGAGCAGGCATGGATATGATGTAAGAAAAATAACCGGGGATGCCCGGTTATTTTTTTTGTACTGTTGACATGGACATCTAAATTTGTTATATTGTTTAGTAATTTAATAATAAAATCTTATCCGCATATAATCTGGTGAATAGGCACTGGAGTATCTACAAAGAGCCGTAACTCTTTACTATGGGGAGTTATTGTTGTACTCTTTTTTGCCTGAACGAAATTCTCTGTTCGGGCATTTTTATTATTAAACTCAGGCATAATAAATTTTAAAGGAAGGGGATAAAAATGGCTGATAAATTCGTTAAAGAAGGACTGACATTTGATGATGTACTGCTTATACCGGCAAAATCTGATGTGCTGCCAAAGGAGGTCGACACTAAAACACGCCTTACAAATAGTATAATGTTGAATATACCATTGATTAGCGCAGGAATGGATACAGTGACAGAGTCTTCTCTAGCTATTGCCATAGCAAGAGAAGGAGGAATTGGCATAATACATAAAAATATGCCTATAGAAAGACAGGCTTTAGAAGTAGACAGAGTTAAAAGGTCGGAACACGGTGTTATCACAAATCCTTTCTATTTGACACCAGATCACAAGATACAAGATGCTGTAGAACTTATGGAGAGATATAGAATATCGGGAGTGCCTATAACAGTTGGCAGCAAACTTGTGGGAATAATTACCAACAGAGACATAAGATTTGAAAGCAATTTAGACAGGCCGATTAAAGAGGTCATGACAAAAGAGAATTTAGTCACTGCACCTGTTGGGACTACTATAGATGAGGCTCGGGAAATACTTAAAAAGCATAAGATAGAGAAGTTGCCGCTTGTGGATGAAGACAACAATTTAAAAGGATTGATTACCATTAAAGATATTGAAAAGGCCGTAGAATATCCTAATTCTGCAAAAGATTCAAGAGGAAGATTGCTTGTTGGTGCTGCTGTAGGTGTTTCTGCAGACGTGATGGAAAGAGTAAAAGCATTGGTGGATGCAAATGTGGATGTTGTGGTTGTTGATACGGCTCATGGACATTCTGTCGGTGTCTTAAATACGGTGGAAAAGATAAAGAATAGATTTCCTGATCTTCAGATTATTGCTGGAAATGTGGCGACTGCAGAGGCTACAAGAGACTTAATAGAAAGAGGTGCTGATTGCGTTAAGGTTGGCATTGGACCTGGTTCGATTTGCACAACGAGAATCGTAGCAGGCATTGGAGTTCCTCAGATTACAGCAATTTATGATTGTGCGGAAGAAGCCGATAAATATGGTATACCTGTAATCGCAGATGGTGGCATAAAGTACAGTGGAGACATTGTCAAAGCGATTGCTGCTGGTGCATCTACGGTAATGATTGGAAGTCTTTTTGCAGGGACTGAGGAAAGTCCTGGTGAAGTAGAAATATACCAAGGAAGAAGCTACAAAGTATATAGAGGAATGGGCTCAATATCAGCAATGAAAAGCGGAAGTTCTGATCGGTATTTCCAGGAAGGTATGAAAAAGCTTGTTCCCGAAGGTGTAGAAGGCAGAGTGCCGTACAAGGGACCTTTGAAGGATACTGTTTACCAGATGATTGGAGGTTTAAGGGCTGGAATGGGCTACTGCGGTGTCCACAACATTGAGGAGCTCAGGACGAAGACGAAATTTATAAAAATAACGAATGCAGGATTAACTGAAAGCCATCCACATGATATAATTATTACGAAGGAAGCTCCAAATTATAGTATTAAATAAAGGAGGATTTTGATGGGTATTAATAGAGAAGTTATATTGATACTTGATTTTGGCGGCCAATACACGCAGCTTATTGCAAGGAGAATAAGGGAAGCAAATGTGTTTTGCGAAATTGTTCCGTACAATATAAAGCCAGAAGAAATTGAGAAAAGACAGCCTAAGGGTTTGGTCTTATCAGGAGGACCTGCCAGCGTTTATACAGAAAATGCACCAATGTGCGATGAAGGCATATTTAAGCTTAACTATCCTATTCTTGGCATTTGTTACGGTGCACAGCTTATGACGATGATCCAAGGCGGTAAAGTTGCGGAAGCACCTGTAAGAGAGTATGGCAAAACAGACGTTGTGATAAACAACAATATTCCTCTGTTTAAAGGAATTGAAAAAGATACAAGCTGTTGGATGAGCCATACGGATCAAATAGAACTTCCACCTAAAAATTTTAAAGTCGTTGCATCGACAGCAAATTGCCCTATTGCAGCAATCGCCAACGTAGAAGGAAAGCAGTATGCCGTACAATTCCATCCAGAGGTAATACACACTCCAAGAGGTACTGAGATAATCAGGAATTTCTTGTTTGAAATATGCGATTGCTCTGCAGATTGGACAATGGATTCACTCATTGAGCAGACTGTAAAAGAAATAAGGCAAAAGGTCGGAAATGACAAGGTTGTCTGTGCTCTAAGTGGTGGTGTTGATTCATCTGTTGCTGCAGTTTTGGTAAATAGAGCAATACACGACCAGCTAATATGTATTTTTGTAGATAATGGTCTTCTAAGGAAAAACGAAGCTGAAAAAGTAGTCGACACTTTTAAAAACAATTTTGATATGGAGATAATAAAAGTAGATGCAAAGGACAGATTTTTAGAGAGGTTAAAAGGAGTTAAGGATCCTGAAGAAAAGAGAAAGATAATAGGAAATGAGTTTATAGAGGTATTTAAAGAAGAAGCAAAAAAAATCGGCGATGTGAAATATTTAGTGCAAGGCACTCTTTATCCTGATGTCATCGAAAGCGGAAGCCCTGTCGCGTCAACGATAAAAAGCCACCACAATGTAGGTGGATTACCTCAAGATGTAGGATTTGAGCTTATTGAACCATTGAGGATGCTTTTTAAAGATGAGGTAAGACAGGTTGGCAGAGAATTGGGTATGCCTGATGAGATTTTAAATAGGCAGCCTTTCCCGGGGCCAGGTCTGGCAGTCAGGATACTTGGGGAAGTAACAGAAGAAAAATTAAACATATTGAGAGAAGCTGACAGCATCGTGCTAAGAGAGATGAAAAAATACGGCTGGTACAACAATGTATGGCAGTCATTTGCTGTGTTGCCAGACATAAAAAGCGTCGGCATCATGGGAGATGACAGGACGTATGCATACCCAATAATTTTAAGGATTGTAGAAAGCAACGATGGAATGACGGCAGACTGGGTGAAGATGCCATACGATATTCTGGAGGACATATCTACAAGCATTGTAAATGAAGTTTACGGTGTAAATAGAGTCTTGTATGACATTACATCAAAGCCTCCAGCAACAATTGAGTGGGAGTAACACGAACATTTTTTAAAAATATCAAAAAAATATTCGTAAAATTATTGACTTGAATTGAAAAACTTGATATTATAATTGTGTCAGGACAAGTAAATAATAGCTCATATAATTCTGAGAATACGGCTCAGAAGTCTCTACCAGACAACCGTAAATTGTCTGACTATGAGTGAAAGTGTACCTGAGGGTTCCAGCCTTATTTGTTCATGCTTTTGAAAGCTTAAAGGCGTTCGGACCGAGCGGTACAGGCATTGTATTGCCACACCTGTGGGATAAAAGCCCGGGAGGATAGGTTTCACTCTATGTGTTGGAATCTATTCTTTCGGGCTTATTTATTTTTAAAATTCGTTTTTATTTCAATCATAAGGAGGATTATAATGGTAAAAAACAACGAAAAGAGAGGCTTTCTTGACAATTTCTTCAAGCTAAAAGAAAATGGTACTTCGGTAAAGACAGAGGTCATTGCTGGTATTACAACTTTCATCACGATGGCTTACATCATCTTTGTAAATCCATCGATACTTATGCAGGCTGGCATGAATGCGAAAGGTCTTTTAGGCACTCAAGCAGTAAAAGCAGGTTTATCTATAGCAAATGACCCTGTAATAGGCGCGGTTTTTGTCGCTACTATATTATCGTCTGTAGCTGCTACTTTAGTCATGGGGTTGTTTGCAAATGTTCCATTTGCTTTATCGGCGGGAATGGGCATGAATGCCTTTTTTACATTTTATGTCGTATTGACATTGCACTATTCTTGGCAAGCTGCACTATCACTTGCACTTATAAGCGGTATAATAAACATCGTTATTACTGCTACTAAATTAAGGATACTTATAATAAAGGCTATACCGCAGTCATTGAGAAGTGCTATTGGTGCTGGTATTGGACTTTTCATTGCAATCATAGGTATGGAAAACGGCGGTATTGTAACGAAAAGCAGCGATACTCTTATAACTTTAGGAAATTTCAAGGATCCAGGTGTAATACTTACTGTAATCGGCATTGTAATAATTGCCATACTTATGAGCAGAGGCGTTAAAGGCGCTATACTGATAGGCATAATTGCCACGACGATTATAGGTATACCGATGGGAATAACGAACATTTCTAATCTTAAGACGATTGTACAGATGCCTCCAAGTTTGGCACCAACATTTATGAAGTTGGATTTTGCTGGACTATTAAAGCCTGGCACTGATGGAAATATCATTTCGATACTTACAGGCCTTATAACTGTCATACTGGCGTTTAGCTTAGCTGATATGTTTGATGCAATAGGCACATTGATTGGCACAGGTACAAAGACAGGGATTTTTAAAGAAGATGATTTTGAAAAATCAAATGGCGGTTTCAAGACGAAATTTGAAAGAGCTTTATTTGCAGATGCTATAGGCACAACATTAGGTTCTTTCTTGGGTACAAGCACTATAACTACTTATGTTGAAAGTGCGTCAGGCATAAGTGAGGGTGGTAAGACTGGTTTGACATCTACAGTCGTTGCAATTCTTTTCTTGGTGTCATTATTCTTTGCGCCAATAATAGGAATAGTGCCATCTCAAGCCACGGCACCTGCCCTCATCATCGTTGGGGCATTGATGATAGGCTCTGTGACAAAGGTGAACTTTGAAGATTTTAGTGAAGCATTTCCTGCCTTTATGACAATTGCTATCATGCCATTTACTTACAGCATATCGAACGGCATAGCTGCAGGATTTATATTCTATCCAATCACAAAGATAGTTGTTGGCAAGGCTAAAGAAGTTCATCCATTAATGTATATAATTGGATTTTTGTTCTTGTTAAGATTTGCATTCTTTATGGGATAAAGCAGATAAAATGCAGAAAGGAAGAAATTCCTTTCTGCATTTTGCAAATAAAACAAATATAGAGGAGGAGTCTAACGTTATGGTGAAAGTTGCAGTCGTCATGGGAAGCGATTCAGACTTTCCATTGATGAAGAAAGCATTAGATGTTTTTAAGCAGTTTGGAATTGACTATGATGTAAGGGTTATTTCAGCACATAGGACACCAGATGTGGCACATGACTTTGCAAAAAATGCAGCTTATAGAGGATACGAAGTCATAATAGCGGCAGCAGGAAAAGCAGCTCATTTAGCTGGTGTTATGGCATCTATGACGCCGCTTCCTGTCATTGGAGTTCCTGTAAAATCATCTACATTAGATGGCTTGGATTCGCTTTTATCTACTGTTCAAATGCCTCAGGGGATACCAGTTGCCACTGTTGCCATAGACGGAGCAT
Source organism: Thermoanaerobacterium thermosulfurigenes (assembly GCF_051201035.1). Classification (NCBI taxonomy): domain Bacteria; kingdom Bacillati; phylum Bacillota; class Clostridia; order Thermoanaerobacterales; family Thermoanaerobacteraceae; genus Thermoanaerobacterium; species Thermoanaerobacterium thermosulfurigenes. The sequence continues at coordinate 67,303 of NZ_JBPODR010000011.1, read as the reverse complement.
ACAATGCGGCATTGTTGGCAGTAGAGATACTTGGAGTAAAGTATCCTGAGATTATGGGAAAAGTCGTTGAGTACAAAAAGAATTTAGCAGAGGAAGTTATTGAGAAAGATAAAAAATTACAGGGGGAGATTTTATAATGGAAAAGTTAAGCATGTTGTACGAAGGAAAAGCAAAAAAGGTCTATAAGACCACAGATGAAGATTATTACATTATTGAGTACAAAGATGATGCTACAGCATTTAACGGCATAAAAAAAGGTACTATTCAAAATAAAGGCGTGTTAAACAATGAAATATCTGCGATTTTGTTTGAGCTACTTGAAAAAGAAGGTATTCCAACACATTATGTAAAAAAACTTAATGACAGAGAAATGCTTGTTAAAAGCGTAAAAATCTATCCTATTGAAGTTTTAATAAGGAATTATGCGGCGGGAAGCATATCAAAGAGATTAGGAATAGAAGAAGGAACAAAACTTAAAAGGACGGTTTTAGAATTCTGCTACAAGAACGATGAACTTGGAGATCCTTTCATAAATGAATACCACATAGAAGCGATGGAATTAGCTACAAAGGAAGAAGTGGAAACTATAAAAGAATATTCTTTTAAGATCAATGATATACTTTCGAAATTTTTCACATCAAAAAACATCATTTTAGTAGATTTTAAATTGGAATTTGGCAAATCTAAAGATGGCATAGTTTTGGCTGATGAGATTTCACCGGATACGTGCAGATTTTGGGACAGTGTAACGAAGGAAAAACTGGATAAAGACAGGTTTAGAAGAGATCTCGGAAATGTAGAAGGAGCTTATGTGGAAGTATTGAATCGACTTGAAAAACAGTGAGGTAAAATTATGATTGAAACTGTAAAGTTAAAAGAAGAATGTGGAGTATTTGGAGCATTTAGCTTAAATAGCCCAATACATCACCATATATACTATGGACTTCAAGCACTGCAACATCGTGGTCAGGAGAGCGCAGGTATTGCTGTGCTAAAAGGCTCATATGTAAACTGCATAAAAGGCATGGGGCTTTTATTAGAGGTATTTTCTAAAGAAAACATAGATGACCTTGAAGGAAATGTGGGGATAGGTCATGTAAGATATTCGACTACTGGAAACAGCGATGCCTGCAATGCACAGCCATTTGTTGCGAATTTTAGCAGCGGATATATGGCTTTGGCGCATAACGGCAATTTGATAAACGCATTAGAGCTTAGAAAAGAGCTGGAAGAGGAAGGTAGGATTCTTCAGACTACATCTGACAGTGAGATAATACTTCATTTGATTGCTAAGTATTATCGCAACGGGCTTGTAGAATCTATTGTAAAAACGATAGAAAAGATTAAAGGCTCGTACGCATTGGTCATATTGATGGAAGACAAGCTAATTGGAATAAGAGATAAAAATGGCATTAGACCACTTTGCATAGGCGTAAAGGATGGCAATTACTATCTATCATCTGAATCATGTGCACTGGATGTGATTGGAGCAGAGCTTATTAGAGATGTAGAACCTGGAGAGATAGTGATAATAGATAAAAATGGTTTAAACTCTGTGAAAGTCGATACCTTTGAAAAAAAGATGCCATGTGTTTTTGAGTATATATACTTTTCAAGGCCTGACAGCGTCTTAGAAGGAGTCAGTGTTTATAAGGCAAGGTATGAGATGGGAAAGAGATTAGCCATTGAAAGCAGTGTAGATGCTGATTTGGTGGTACCTGTCCCTGATTCTGGAGTACCGGCTTCACGAGGATACTCTTTTCAATCAGGTATTCCAATAGGAGAGGGTCTTATCAAAAACAAGTATATAGGGCGAACCTTTATCTGTCCAAAACAGAAAGACAGAGAAATCGGTGTACGAGTCAAATTAAATGTCTTAAAAGAGCTGGTAAGGGATAAAAGAATCATATTGATTGACGATTCTATTGTACGAGGCACTACTATGAAAAGGCTTGTTTCCCTTTTAAAAAAAGGTGGTGCAAAAGAAGTGCACGTAAGGATAAGTTCTCCACCTGTTAAGTATTCATGTTATTTTGGAATAGATACTCCTACTAAGAAGGAACTGGTAGGTTCATACATGGAAGTGGAAGATATCAGGGATTACATTGGAGCAGATAGCTTAAGCTTTTTAAGCTTAGAAGGTCTAAGAGAAAGTGTGGCTTTAGAAAGCATCTGCGCAGCATGTTTTGATGGAAAGTATCCTATGGAAGTCCCAAAAGAAGGCAGCAAATACCTTTTCGAAAAAAAGTAAATTCAAGGAGGATGCCATGGACTACAAAGATGCTGGTGTAAATATTGATGAGGGAAACAAATTTGTAGAAATGATAAAACCTATTGCAAAAGCTACTATGAAAAGCGGCGTTTTAAATGGAATAGGCGGTTTTGGAGCTCTTTACCAATTGACAGATTATAAAAATCCTGTTTTGGTTTCAGGCACAGATGGCGTCGGGACAAAACTAAAGATTGCTTTTATGATGAAAAAGTACGATACTATAGGTATAGACTTAGTTGCCATGTGTGTAAATGATGTAATCGTCAGTGGTGCAAAACCTTTATTTTTCCTCGATTACTTTGCTACTGGGAAGTTACAAAGCGATGTAGGCATTGAAGTGATAAGAGGCATTGCAGCGGGATGCAGTGAAGCGGAATGTGCATTGATAGGAGGGGAAACGGCAGAGCTTCCAGGTATGTACAATGAAGGCGAATTTGACCTTGCTGGTTTTGCTGTAGGTGCTGTTGAGAAGGATGAGATAATTGATGGCAGAAATATTGAAGTTGGTGATGCAATAATAGGGCTTGCATCATCAGGGATACACTCAAATGGATATTCATTGGTGAGAAAAGCCTTGTTTGATTTAGGCAAAATGAGCACTGATGATTATGTAGAAGAATACGGGTTATCGTTAGGGGAGGTCATTTTAAAGCCTACCAGAATATATGTGAAGGCTTTTAAATCCTTAAAAGGCATAAGCATTAAAGGAATGGCTCACATAACAGGTGGAGGGTTTATAGACAATATACCGAGGACGCTTAAGGATGGTGTTTCTGCTAAATTAGACAAAAATTCATGGGATGTTCCGCATATATTCAAATTGATAAAAGACATCGGAAAAATTGACGACATGGAAATGTACAGGACGTTTAACATGGGGATTGGAATGATTATTATTGTCCCAAGTCATCAGTGCGATGATGCAATAAATCGCCTAAAAGCTGCAGGTGAGAAACCATTTATAATAGGAGAAATTGTAAATGGTAAAAAAGAGGTATTGCTATGAGATTATTAGTTATGGCGTCAGGAAATGGTACTGACTTTCAGTCTATCATAGATGGCATTAAAAGCGGATATATCAACGCTGAAATTGTAGCACTTATTAGCGACAAAGAAGGAGCATATGCTTTAAAAAGAGCAGAAATGAATAATATACCTGCTTACTGCATTCCAAAGAAGAAGCTAAAGGACAAATTTTATGAAGAGCTTGCCAATGTTGTCAATGAGATAAATCCAGATGGGATAATCTTGGCAGGTTTTATAACGATATTGAATGAGGAAATCGTAAATAAATATCACAATAGGATAATAAACATACATCCATCTTTAATACCATCGTTCTGCGGCAAAGGGTACTATGGAATAAATGTCCACAAGGCTGTCGTTGATTACGGTGTGAAATACACTGGCTGCACAGTGCATTTTGTTGATTCAGGAGCAGATACGGGGCCTATCATAATGCAAGATGTGGTAAAGGTTGAAGATGATGATACACCTGAGACAGTAGCATCTAAAGTTTTAAAGCTGGAGCACAAATTGTTGCCTTATGCTGTAAAGCTGTTTACTGAAGGAAGGCTTAAAGTTGAAGGAAGAAAGGTTTATATAAAAGAGGAGGTATGATGATGTCAAAGAGAGCATTGATAAGTGTATCTAAAAAAGATGGAATTGTAGACTTTGCAAAAAAGTTAGATGAAATGGGATATGAGATATTATCGACTGGCGGCACTTACAAGCTGTTAAAGGATATGGGCATAAACGCTTTAAAAGTCTCAGATGTTACAGGGTTTCCTGAGATCTTAGACGGCAGAGTCAAGACACTGCATCCTAAGATACATGGTGGACTTTTAGCTATAAGAGATGATGAAAACCACAGAAAACAGTTGGAGGAAAATGGGATAAAACCTATCGACATAGTAGCAGTAAATTTGTATCCTTTTAAGGAGACGATACTGAAAAATGATGTTACGCTGGAAGATGCAATAGAGAATATAGACATCGGCGGACCGTCCATGATTAGAGCTGCAGCGAAAAACTACAAATACGTGACAGTCTTAGTTGACCCTTATGACTACGACAAAGTCGTTGAAGAAATAAAAGAATACGGGAATACGAAGGAAGAAACAAGGTTCTATCTTGCTATGAAAGCATTTGGACATACTGCCTCATACGATTCACTTATATACAATTATCTTTTGGATAAAAATAGTGTAGAGTTTCCTGACACAATAACTTTTTCTTTTGAGAAATCGCAGGACATGAGATATGGCGAGAATCCGCATCAAAAAGCTGCATTTTACAAAAACTCATTAAAATCTTTTGGAATATCTGAATGCGTAAAGCTGCACGGAAAAGAGCTTTCTTTCAACAATATAAACGACGCAAATGCTGCGATTGAACTGTTAAAAGAATTTGATGAACCTGCTGCAGTGGCAGTAAAGCATACAAATCCATGTGGCGTTGCAGTTGCAGACAACATATATGATGCGTATAAAAAAGCCTATGAATGCGATCCGGTTTCAATATTTGGCGGTATTGTGGCGTTTAACCGCACATTAGATGCAAATACGGCTTTAGAGCTTTCAAAGATATTTTTAGAGATAATAATAGCTCCTGACTTTGAGGAAGAAGCGTTGGCAATTCTTGAGAAAAAGAAAAATGTCAGAATTCTCAAGCTTTTAGGTGGATACGTAAAAGAGTACGATTTGAAGAAGGTAGAAGGCGGAATATTAGTTCAGGAAAAAGATGAAGTTGACTTGTACGATGATAAACTGACTGTTGTCACAAAAAATGCTCCCACTGAAGGTGAGCTTAAGGATTTAAGGTTTGCTTGGAAAGTTGTAAAGCATGTGAAATCAAATGCCATCGTTTTGGCTAAAGACGGGATGACGGTTGGAATTGGAGTTGGACAGGTGAACCGCATTTGGCCGACAGAGCAGTCTATAAAACAAGCAGGTGAAAAGGCAAAGGGAAGTGTGCTGGCTTCAGATGCGTTTTTCCCATTCCCTGATGTTGTGGAAGAAGCAGCGAAAGCGGGTATTACATCTATTATCCAGCCTGGCGGATCTATAAATGATAATGCATCGATTGATGCGGCAGATAAAGCCGGGATTTCAATGATATTTACAGGCATAAGGCACTTTAAGCATTAAATAGAAGCCCCAATTGTTTGGAGGAGAGAATATGAATGTTCTTGTTATAGGTGGCGGTGGCAGAGAGCATGCCATAGTTAAAAAGATCAGCGAAAGCAAAAGGGTAGATAAGATTTATTGTGCTCCTGGGAATGGTGGTATTTCGGATATAGCGGAATGCATCGATATAAATGTATCTGATGTGGAGAAGCTTAAGAAATTCGCTATTGACAATAATGTTGACTTGACGATTGTAGGGCCTGAAGTCCCACTGATGAAAGGCATAGTGGATGAATTCGAAAACAGCGGACTTAGAATTTTCGGACCAAGAAGGGACGCTGCTGCTATCGAAGGCAGCAAATACTTTACAAAACTACTGCTTCATAAGTACAACATTCCTACAGCCAGATTTAAGGCTTTTGACAGATACGATGCGGCATTAAACTTTTTGAAGGATGTATGGTATCCTGTGGTCATAAAGGCGGACGGATTGGCGCAAGGTAAAGGGGTGTTTTTAGTATACAGCTATAAAGGTGCAAAAGAAGCTTTAGACATACTTATGAAGGAAAAACGGTTTGGAACATCTGGTGACACTGTGATAATAGAAGAGATGCTTTTCGGCAGAGAAGTCTCTGTGTTGGCATTTACTGATGGAAAGATGATAGTCCCGATGGTATCTGCTATGGATTACAAGAGAATTTACGATGGGGATAAAGGACCAAACACAGGAGGCATGGGCAATATAGCTCCAAATCCTTATTTCGATGATAAATTGCTTAGTGTTGTGGTGGATACAATATTAAAACCAGTCATAACTTCGCTGAAAAAAGAAGGAATAGTCTACAAAGGAGTTCTTTATGCTGGGTTAATACTCACAGAAGATGGACCGAAGGTTTTAGAATTCAATGCAAGATTTGGAGATCCTGAAACACAAGTTGTTCTTCCGCTTTTGAAAACAGATCTTGTTGATATAGTAGAGGCTATAATTGATGAAAAGCTTAGTGATGTAAAAATAGAATGGGAGGATAAAAAAGCTGTTTGCGTAGTAGCAGCGTCAGAAGGTTACCCTGGTGAGTTTAATACAGGATATGATATAACAGGTGTCGAAAATACAGATGGCGTTTTTGTCTACCATGCAGGAACTACAATAAAAGATGGTAAGTACAAAACATCTGGTGGGAGAGTATTGGAAGTCACCGCGCTGGGAAATACTTACCAAGAGGCCAGAAAAAAGGCTTATGATGAGCTTAAGAAGATACACTTTGAAGGAATGTACTATAGAAACGATATAGGTACCGTTTGAAAGTAAACCCGTATGGTTTTGCCATGCGGGTTTTTTGCATATTTGTTATCAATCCACACTTTTTGTGATATTATATAATAGAATATCAACAAAATAGGATGTGGTGAAATGGATAGAAGACCGATAGGAGTGTTTGACTCAGGTGTAGGCGGACTTACGGTATTGAAGAAGTTGAAGGAACTATTGCCAAATGAAGATTACATATATTTTGGTGATACGAAAAGAGTGCCGTACGGTGATAAGTCTAAAGGTGAAATAGAAATGTATGCAAGGCAAATAATCAATTTTATGAATGAGAAAAATACGAAGATAATAGTGATTGCTTGCAATACTACGTGTGCTTCAATTGATAAAGATGAATATAAGGAAATTCTTTTTAGTGTGCTGGAAGCTGGAGCTGAAAGCGCTGCAGACATTACAAAGAACAATAAAGTTGGTGTTATCGCCACGACGAGGACGGTAGAAAGCGGCAGCTATGAAAAAAGCATAAGGCTTAAAAATGGCGATGTAGATGTTTTTCAAAAAGCTTGTCCGGGATTTGTTCCGTTGGTAGAAAAAGGGCTATCAGAAAGTGACGAGTCATTTAGATTGGCAAAAGAGTATTTAAAAGCTTTAAACGATGAAGGAATCGATACACTTGTTTTAGGGTGCACACATTATCCGATACTTTTAAATGCCATCAAAAATGCCGCAAGAGAAGATGTGCTTATAGTTGATCCGGCTGTTAGATTGTCGCATGATGTGATGAATTATTTGAAAGAAAATGATATGCTTAATTTGACTGGTGGTGTAACTCATTATTTTGTAAGCGGCGATGCGAAAAAATTTGTAGATGTTGCGAAACTAATACTAAATGAAGACATTGAGAACATAAGCTACGTTGACATAGAGAAATATTAAAATGATAAAGAGGGGAGAAAAATGAATGAGATTTTAAAAGAAGCCATAAAGATTCAAGAGGAAATCGTAGATATAAGGAGAAAAATACATAGAGAGCCAGAGCTGGGTTTTGAAGAGACAAAGACTTCTGAGCTTATAAAGAAGTATCTTGGCAGTTTAGGTATAGAAACAAAGACAATTGCAAAGACCGGCGTTGTAGGGACAATTTATGGCAATGGGCAGAAAACCATAGCGATTAGAGCTGATATAGATGCACTTCCAATTCAGGAAGAAAATGACTTGCCTTACGCTTCGGCTGTACCTGGCAAAATGCACGCCTGTGGACACGATGTGCATACGGCAATTGCTCTTGGAGCAGCTAAGCTTATATCTAAAATGAAAGATAAGCTTGACGGCAATGTGAAATTTATCTTTCAACCTGCTGAGGAAACTACGGGAGGAGCTAAGCCTATGCTTGATGCAGGTGTTTTTGATGATCCAAAAGTAGATGCCATCATAGGCTTACATGTAGATCCAGATCTCAATGTTGGACAAATTGGCTACACATATGGAAAAGCTTACGCATCATCGGATATGTTTGACATAAATGTAATAGGTAAAAGCAGCCATGGAGCTGAGCCACACAAATCTGTAGATCCTATAGCAATATCTGCAAATATAATCAACATGATTCAAACAGTGGTAAGCAGAGAATCAAACCCATTGGAGCCTCTTGTCATAACTATTGGCAGCATTGAAGGCGGCTATGCCAGAAATGTAATTGCCAGCAAAGTGCGCATGTCTGGCATAATAAGGATGTTAAATGAAGAAAATCGCGATAAGATAACAAAAAGGGTGGAAAGCATAGCTAAAAATACCGCGGAAGCGATGGGAGGCAAAGCCGAATTTAATCGCGTGGAAGGATACCCTTGCCTTATAAACGATAGCAATATGATAGACATAATGAAAAGAAGTGCTGCATCAATCGTAGGTGATAGCAATGTAATAAGTGTATTGCCGACGCTTGGTGTGGAAGACTTTGCATACTACTTGAAGGAAGTTCCTGGATGCTTTTATAAATTAGGGTGTGGAAATAAGGAGAAGGGGATAGATAAGCCTATCCACAACAACATGTTTGATGTTGACGAAAACTGCATTCCTTATGGCATAGCTATACATGTATTGACTGCCATAAATTATTTACAAAATGACTCAAAAGACGCAGTTAAGCAAAAGAGGATGCTTAAAAATATGCTTAATTATAGCGATTCTCTATGAAATTAGCATTTTATTAAAATTTTTTTGTAATATATAAAAATAAATTGGAAAACAAAGATGCTCTTGATACATATTTATGCATGATTTTTTGCCATATATAGCCATACTGATGTATAATCTTGAGAATAGGTTTATATATTTACAAAAATACAGGAAATCTTGCAAAAATAATTTATATGAAGTAAATCTTGACAAAATTAGATTATTGATGCATAATATGTATTGAAGGGTGGGTGATGAAAATGTTATTTATAATAACATTGATGGCGTTTATAATGATATTTGTACCCGCAGCGATAGAGAAAGATAACACTGAGTACGAAGAATTTTTAAGAAGCGAGTTTGGCTACAAAGATACGGCTGATGCGACAATTAGAAATGAAGATTTCAGTGAATTAGCTTATAGTTACAAGTTAAGATAGATGAAAAACTCCTCCCATTTAAACATGACCTCCGGCTATGCCGGATATTTTTATTTTCTGCCTTAAATCCATCGGCTTAATGTTGGTAAATGTAAAGAAAAATGATAAAATATAATGTATCAACAATTGATGAGGTGATGTTATGGAGATAAAAGTTGAAAGCTTTAAATTAGATCATAGAACGGTAAAAGCACCGTACGTGAGAAAATCAGGTACTCTGGTTGGACCTAACGGTGATGTCGTAACAAAGTACGATATAAGGTTGACACAGCCCAATGTAGATTCAATACCTACAGGTGGGATTCACACGTTAGAGCATTTATTTGCTACTTACTTTAGAGATTATTTCGATGACATAATAGATATTTCTCCTATGGGGTGCAGGACTGGATTTTACCTTACAAAGTTTGGAGACACATCAATTGATGAAATAAAAGATGCATTGAGAAAAGTCTTAGAAAGAGTTTTAACGACAAAAGAAGAAGATGTACCTGCTACAAATGAGATTCAGTGCGGTAACTATAGAGATCATTCTCTTTTTACCGCGAAGGAGTACGCAAAGGCTGTTTTGGAAAAACTTTAGAAGGTAATATATATTAGGTGCCGCGAATAAACTATTGTGAGGTGTCGTGTATGCGCAATAGATCTTTTGTTCGCGGTGCTTTTATTTTGACTATAGCAAATGTTGTAGACAGAGCTATTGGCTTTGTCTTCAGAATCATCCTTTCTAATCTGCTGGGCTCTGAGGGAACTGGGATATATCAAATAGCGCTGCCAATCTACTTTGTATCAATAACATTTATAACATCAGGAATTACGGCTGTTACATCTCGGTTTGTGTCTGAGGAAAGAGCCAAAAATAACAAAAGAAATATTTTCAGCATAATGGAAGTTTCATTTTTTATCGTAATTATAATGGGCATAGCAATTTCATCTATAATATTCTTTAATGCCAAGTACATATCAAACAACTTGCTTCATGAGCCACGAGCGTATCTATCAATATTGATTTTTTCACCTGTACTAATTGTAGTTTCATCATCTTCTATATTCAAAGGCTTTTTCCAAGGATTAATTAACATGGTTCCTGCATCGGTGTCTGAGATAGTGGAACAGATAGTGAGAGTTTTTTTGACGCTGTATCTATTCAGCGTATTTACAGGAATGAAGTTGGAATATGCTGCAGCAATAGCTGTATTTGGAATAGCCATAGGAGAAGTCACAAGTTTTATCATGTACATATTTTACTATAGGCGTGAATTGAAATACATAAATGAGGAAATGCCAAATGAAGGGGAGATTTGGAATAAGGTAGATATTGCAAATACAATAATAAAGACGTCTTTTCCTATTACTATTTCAAGGATGATTGTAAATATCTTGGATTTGTTTGAATCTCTCATCATACCTTCAAAGCTTGTCAAATCAGGACTTTCACACAAAGACGCTATATCTGAGTTTGGAAAGTTATCTGGAATGGCTTATCCACTTGCATATATGCCTGCAGTTATAACAATGAGTTTGTCAGTGACAGTGCTTCCTGCCGTTTCAGAAGCGGCATCTTTAAAAAGATGGGATGTAGTAAGGCAGAGGATAAATCAAGCCATAGGATATACTACTATGATAGGCATACCAGCAGCCGTATTGTTTTTGATGTTGCCTGATGAAATAGCTTCATTGCTTTACCCTAAAAGTCCAGGAGTAGGTTTGTTAGTTAAGGTAATAGCTGCAGGAAGCATTTTTGCTTACCTGGAGTCGATAGTCACAAGCATATTGAATGGGCTTGGGATGCAAAACTTAGTTTTGCGAAATTCTGTCATCTGGACTACAATTTCTGTGATTGCCATGTATCTATTAGTTCCTATACCAAGTTTAAGGCTTTTCGGGTATATTTACGGCTTCATATTCGCTGATGCTTTTGTCTTCTTCTTAAATTTTAAAGCATTGGTTAAGATTACTAACTTAGAAATTGATTTTAACAATTGGTTCTTAAAACCGCTTATAGCTGCGCTTATAATGGGGATTTACGACACGATTATTTATTTTAATCTGGTTACAGCAGTAGCAAACGAATGGATTACAATGTCTATTACAGTATTATCAGGATTTTTAGTATACATTGCATCATGTCAACTTGTAAAGCTTCCATATTTAGAAGATTTAAATAGACTTATATTTTCAAGGAATAAATAATAAAAACCCGCTTTAAACGGGTTTTTTTAATGTTAAAAGGCAGGAACTATAGCGCCTTTATATTTGTCTTCTATAAATTTCTTGACTTCATCAGAATTTAAGGCTTTTGCTAATTTTTGTATTGCTGGGTCATTTTGATTGTCCTGCCTTACGACTAACACATTAGCATAAGGAGAATTTTTGTCCTCCATAAAAATTGCATCCTTTAAAGGATTTAAGTTTGCCTCTAATGCAAAATTAGTGTTTATAATGGCCAAATCTACATCTTGAAGTGTCCTTGGAAGCTGAGGTGCTTCAAGCTCTACAATCTTTAAATGCTTTGGATTATCCACTATGTCTCTCGGGGTTTGTGTAAGACCATTTGGATCTTTTAACTTAATTAACCCTTCTTTTTGCAGTAAAAGCAGCGCTCTTCCTTCATTTGTAGCATCGTTTGGAACAGCCACTGTTGCACCGTCTTTTAGTTCATCTTTTGACTTAATCTTTTTTGAATATGCCCCCATCGGTTCTACATGCACTTTGACTAATGGCACCAATTTTACATTGTTTTTCTTCTCAAAGTCCTCAAGGTATGGAACGTGTTGGAAGAAATTTGCGTCGATTTGCTTGTCGACAAGTGCAGTATTTGGCGTCACATAGTCGGTAAATTCTTTTATTTCAAGGTCTACGCCTTCTTTTGCAAGAATAGGCTTTACTACATTAAGTATTTCTGCATGGGGGTTTGGTGTTGCACCAACGACTATCTTCGTCATTTTAGTAGAGCTATCTGTGTTTGAGTTTGCATTAGATGTAGTAGATACGTTATTTGATTTTGTGCATCCTGATAAGATAAATGCAAATGTCAATATGAGAGTGAGAAATAAAAATGATTTTTTCATCACATACCATCCTTTCATCTTTTATCAACTTTTTTTGCAAGATAATTTCCAATTCTTTGTACAATTTCTACAAAGATTATTAAGACTATGATTGTAGCTATAAGCACATCTGTCTGAAACCTTTGGTAGCCATATCTTATAGCCAGATCTCCTAAACCACCTCCTCCAATAGCACCTGCCATAGCAGAATACCCTAAAATATTTATAACCGTAAGAGTTATTCCCAATATAAGTGATGGCAATGATTCTGGAATCATGACTTTAAATATTATCTGTGGTATTGATGCACCGACAGATATAGATGCTTCAATGACACCCCAGTCTACTTCTTTAAGAGATGATTCTATGACTCTTGCAACAAATGGAGCTGCAGCAACTGACAATGGTACAATAGCAGCAGTAGGCCCTATAGTTGTGCCAACAATAAGCCTTGCCAATGGGAAGATTGCGATTATGAGGATTATGAACGGCACTGACCTCATGACATTAATTACAGTACCTAATATCTGATTTAACTTTAGGTTTTCCTTTATATGTCCTTTATCTGTTATGACGAGTATTATGCCGAGAGGCAGTCCTATGATTACTGAGAAAAGTGTTGAGAAAAATACCATGTACAAAGATTCCCAAAGAGGCTCCTCCATAAGTTGCCACAAGTTTAACAGATACTGCAATGTATTAGATGACACCATTTTTAAGCACCTCTATTCTAAGACCATTATTTTCTAAAAATTTTATCGCATCTTTTATAGAATTTTGTCCACCGCTTATTTTTATTAGGAGATTTCCTATTTGTGAGTTTTGCACCCTTTCGATATTTCCTGAAATGATATTCACTTCAACATCGAAATTTTTTATCATGTGAGATATGACAGGTTGGTTGCTGCTGCTGCCAAAAAACGATAATCTTAAGACTTCCTCGTTTGGGTTATCGTCATCAAGCAATATGTCTGGTGGAAGTTCAGCTATCATATCTTTTAAAAATCTTTTAGATGTTTCTGTTGAAGGGTTTGAAAAGATGTCTATTACATTTCCTTCCTCGATTATTCTGCCGTCTTCCAAAACTGCCACTTTGTCGCACAGATTTCTTATGACAGACATTTCGTGCGTTATTACCACGATTGTAATTCCGTATTGCTTGTTTATGTCCTTTAAAAGATTTAAGATGGATTCTGTCGTTGTAGGGTCTAAAGCGGATGTGGCTTCATCAGATAGAATTATGTCTGGATTGTTTGCTAAAGCTCTTGCGATTCCTACCCGTTGTTTTTGCCCGCCAGATAGCTGTGCAGGGTATGCGTACTTTTTATCTTTTAAATCTACCACATCCAGCAATTCATCAACGCGTTTTTTTATGGCAGAATCGCTGACTTTCGAGATCTTAAGAGGAAATGCTATGTTCTCATACACTGTAGAGTTCATCAAAAGATTGAAATGCTGAAATATCATGCCAATCTTTTTTCTCATATTTCTTAGTTCTTTTGGCTTTAACTTTGTCATTTCTACGCCGTTTATCAGTATGCTGCCAGATGTAGGTTTTTCCAACATGTTGATGCACCTTATCAATGATGATTTCCCGGCACCGCTTAGACCCATTATGCCATAAATTTTACCATCGCTTATAGTTAAGTTGATGTCCTTTAAAGCTACTACATCTTTTCCGTTTGTGTTGTAAACTTTGCTTAAGTTTTTTATTTCGATCAAATCATTTCACCTTCTTTTCGCAAATTTAATTTAAAAAAGCAATAAAAAAAAACCTCCAATGAAAGAGGTTTTGTCCTCTCTCATCTCTCAGCAATCGCTGCAGGAATTGGCACCATTGCACATACGTGCCGGTTGCCGGGTTTCATCGGGCCAGTCCCTCCACCTCTCTAGATAAGAGAATAATTTCGTTTTTAGTTGTTAAAATGATTATATAGGATGGATGTTGAAAAGTCAAGCAAAATTTTCATGCGGCAATATTAAATTTTTGTCATAATAAATCTGACAGCGTGTTCACAAGTTTGTGTTGATTTAATCAATAAATTGATTATAATTAAGATGAAAGATAAGTTAACTTATTAATAATTTGTCATAGATGAAAGGACAAATATCTATGAAAGAGTTAAGTAGGCGCCAATTAGAAATCTTCAAAAAGGTTCTTTCAAAAGAAGTTTCCAGTTTGGACGATATCGTCATTTTGTACAAGTTAAGCAAAAGGACTGTTTACAGGGAAATAAATGCGATAAATGAGTATATAAAAGAATACAATTTGAGGCTTAAAAATGACGATGGAGCATTAGTCTTAGAAGGAACTGATAATGATATCGAAAAATTCAAATTCGATGTAATAGGTTATAGGCCAAGCATTGATGCTGATAAAAGGCGAAAGCTGATACTGTCTGAGCTTTTGCAGATGAAAGAACCTGTAAAACTTGAGTACTTCGCTAAAGAATACAATGTGACTACGGCAACAATAAGCTATGACATTAAAGAGATCGATAAATGGCTAAACAAGCAAAATGTTACAATTGTAACTAAGCCTGGTGTTGGCATATACGTAAAAGGCGATGAAAACAATATAAGAAGGGCTATTATAAATTTTTTGTATGACAATGTAGAGACAAAAGACCTAATTGAGTTTTTAAATAAGGGGTACAATAATATAAACAAACTTAGTGAAGACATAAATGACAGGCTGCTTAGGCTTATAGACTATGATACGGTTTTAAAGATAGAGAAGGCTATACAAAAATTGGAGAAATCCCTTAATTACGAATTAGCAGAAAGCTCGTACATGGGGCTTACAGTGCATCTGGCATTGGCGCTAAAAAGAATAAAAGAAGGCGAAAAGATAAAAATAGGTAATGAAAGCCTTTATGAGCTTAAAAAGTCGGATGAGTTCGAATTTGCAGAAATGCTTGCCAGGTTTTTGGAAGAAGAATTCGACATTTCTATTCCGGAAGATGAAATCGGTTATATAACGATTCATCTACAAGGAGCAAGGTACAGGGCAAATACCGAAGACGTAAATGACGAGCTGCTAAATGAAATACTGCAGGAAATGATCAGCGTTGCAGAAGATGAATTTGGCACTGACTTCAAAGATGATATGATGCTTTTAAGCGGTTTAAAGACGCACCTAAGGCCTACTATCTTTAGACTTCGCATGGGTCTTGCGATTAGAAACCCGCTTATAAATGACATTAAAGAACGGTACAGCAGTTTATTTGAAAAATGTATATCTATTGCAAATGTGATTAAAGACAAGCTTAATGTTGATGTGCCTGATGATGAGATAGGATATATTGCGATGCATTTTGGCGCATCCATAGCAAGAAAAAGCGATATGACGAAAAGGCACAATATTTTAGTCGTGTGTGCCAGCGGCATAGGGACATCGAGGATGCTTCTATCTAAGCTCCAGATGTTTCCACAATTAAACATTGTAGATACGGTTTCCAGTTTGAGGGTTAAAGACTTTAAAGATAGAGATGATATTGATTTGATAGTGTCTACAATTCCGCTGGACATAAAGGGCAAAGAGACTGTAATAGTCAATCCGTTGCTTTTAGATGAAGACGTAAAAAAGCTGAAAGACGCTTTAAATACAGATTTTATAATGGACTTTTCAGAGAAAAAAGTCAAAGTCATAGGCGACAGATACAAAGAATTAGAACACATTGCGTGGTATGGCAAAAGGATAATTGAGCTGTGCGATTCCCTTAAGCTTAAAGATGTGTATGGCAAAAACTCAAAAGCTATCATAGATTCTCTCTTAGAAGATTTTGCTGGTAATGATGGAATTAATAATGAGAAGATAAAGCAGATAGAAGATAAGCTTTTGGGAAGAGAAAGCCTTGGAAAGATAATACTTCCAGGGAAAGGATTTGTAATCTACCACTGTACAGCATCTGATTTGGTGGAGCCAATCCTCGTCTTTGGAAAACTGAGAAGCGATGTTAAGATGAAAAATTTGATTAACGAATATGAAATTATAAAGACGGCTTTTCTAATGGTTGCACCAGATGGCGACAAGATGTGGATAGAAATACTTGGCGATTTAAGTGTTTCGTTCATTGAAAGTAAAGACTTGGTAAAAAATCTCAATGAGGTTGACAAAATTGATGAGGCGAAGGAAATTGTCAAGAAGGCCTTGATGGATAAGTATTACGATGAAATAAAAAGAAATCTTGTAGGTGATTAAAATGTTTAGTATTTCGGTAAAACAGCGAAAAATTTTCTATATGATGCTGTCTTTGGTGTGGATTGCAACTGCTGTGTATTCTATGATAAATGATACATTTGCACATGGCTTAGAGATTCTTTTGTTTGGTGCATTTTTCATTGCGGGAATTGCGCTTATACAAGCGTACATGATAAGAATGCTTAAATTGTATGACAAAAATTTAAAAAATGAAATAAAAAAGAAAAATAAAAAAAGGAGGTAATTTACTATGGCTATACATGGTGTTATATTATGCAGTTGGGGCGCTACATCAAGTGCATTAGCAAAAAAAGTGACTGATGAAGCAAAAAAGCAAGGTTTAGATGTGACAGTAGATGCAGGAGGCACAGGTGAATTTAAGAAAAAAGCTGAAGAATACGATGTTGCTCTTTTAGAGCCGCAGGTAAGGCATTTAAAGAAGGAAGTTGAGACGATAGCTGAAAAGTTTGGCATTCCTGTCGACATCGTTGATATGCAGGCTTTTGCACTTATGGATGCAAAAAAGATATTGAATCAGATTATCGAGCTTGCTAAGAAAAATGGAAAAGATGCATAGGAGGTAATGTAAATGAACGAAAGACTTACTAACAATTGGTTTATGAAATGGATGGAGTCATCTTTGTGCCTGTACTGGCAAGGATTGCTCAAAATGTTATACTTCAATCTATAAGAGATGCTTTTTCAAGTTTCGCATTGCCAGTTATATTGACAGGTTCACTGTTTTTGATAATAGCTAATCCACCACTTGCAGAAGGTGCAAATTGGGGCCCTATTGTGGCATGGGCAAATGCTATTAAGCCTATTGCTGGTCAGTTGATGATTCCTTTCAATTTATCATTTGGCATCATGGCTTTGATGGTTGCATTTGGTACAGCTTACAGTTTGGCTACTCGCTGGGATCTTGATGAAGCAATGACAGGTATTATTTCCATGTTAGCATTTTTAGTTACAACATTCCCAGCATCAGATGTTACAAAAGTAAGCTTCGGTGATGTTTTAAATTACCTTGGTGGACAAGGTTTGTTTGTAGCTATAATAATAGGCGTATTGACAGCAGTTGTGGTTAGATTTTTCAATAGGCAAGGTCTTGTAATTAAGATGCCTGAAGCCGTTCCACCTTATGTTGTAAGAAGCTTTATGGCACTTGTACCGATGTTTGTCATGGTAGTATCGGCCTGGATAGTAGAGTGGATTGTATGGGCTAACTTCAAAGTTACATTGCCACAGTTGGTAATTGAGTTATTTAAGCCGCTTGTTGCAGCATCAAATAGCTATTGGGCAGCTTTAGCTGAGATAATCCTTATGATGCTTTTGTGGTCACTTGGAATCCATGGTATGAATGTCGTATCGTCTATAGCATATCCTTTCTGGATGAGTCAGCTTGCTGCAAATGTAAAGGCATTAAATGCACATCAACCTATGACAGGTATTGTTACAGAGCCATTCTTCCACATGTTCACACACCTTGGTGGTTCTGGTACAACATGGCCTCTTGTCATAATGTTCTTGTTCTCAGCATCAAAACAGCTTAAGACGATAGGTACAGCAGAGCTTATCCCTGCTATATTTAATATAAATGAACCGCTCATCTTCGGTGCTCCAATAGTTTTGAACCCTATATTGATGATACCATTTATAATTGCACCTGCAGCGGTTGTCACGATAAACTATATCGCATTCCATTTCCACTTAGTAACAGGACCATTGTATCAGCTTCCATTTACAGTTCCTGTATTTATAGGAGGTTTCATATCAAGTGGTCTTGACTGGAGAGGACCAATTTTGCAGCTTGTAAACCTGATTGTAGCAGGTATTATATACTATCCATTCTTCAAAATGTATGAAGCACAGCTTTTGAAGAATGAAAGAGAGCTTGAGGAAAAATAATTAAAATATATTAAGGAGGAACCCTTTGATGGAATTAGAGCAAATCATTTACAATCTAGTCTTACATGGCGGAAACGCCAGAGGCGAGGCTTATGAAGCATTAGATGCAGCAGAAAAAGGGGATTTTGAATCTGCCGAGAAGCATCTGGAAAAGGCTGATGAGGAATTTTACGCAGGTCATGATTATCAAAACGCATTGGTACAAGGTGAACAAAGCGAAACACCTAACTTCCTTGTTATACACGCTCAAGACCAGCTTATGACGGCTCTTGCAGAAAAGAACCTCATAAGAAGGCTTATAGATCTTTACAAGAGGTTAGATGCTCTTGAAAAGAAAGTAAAATAAATACTGAATTAAAAGGTGAGTCATCCTCACCTTTTAATTTTGCCATTTTAGATTGCTTTTTATCTTTTTTGCTTTAAAGTATTGAATAATTTGTGTAAATTTTGTACAATGGAGATGGACATTTTATAAAAAATTTTAAGAGAGAGGGATTGTCGATGTACGATTCTAAAATAAAAGACGAGAACGTGGACAAGCTTTTTGAAGCGATTTTAATGCTTAAAGACATGGAAGAATGTTATCGTTTTTTTGAAGATATAGCTACTATAAACGAGGTTAAGTCGCTAGCTCAAAGACTTCAAGTGGCTAAAATGTTAAGAGATAGGAAGACGTATATTGAAATAGCTGAAAAGACAGGTGCCAGCACAGCTACCATAAGTAGAGTTAACAGGGCGCTTAATTATGGAGCGAATGGATACAATTTGATTTTAGATAGATTAAAGGAAAAATCTCGGTAGACCCGAGATTTTATTTTATTATAGGCATAACAATAAAATGGTTGATTAATTAAAAAGTTACATATACAATATAATCGTAAGTCTAGGTACAAATATTTTATTTGGAGTGAATTAGATGAATATTCTTGAAGGACTAAATGATAGACAAAAGGAGGCAGTTGTCACTACAGAAGGACCTGTTCTGATTTTGGCTGGTGCAGGTAGCGGAAAGACGAGAGTTTTAACACATAGAATTGCATATCTTGTAAGGGAAAAAAATGTGTCACCAGCAAACATCATCGCTATTACTTTTACAAACAAGGCAGCAAAAGAAATGAAGGACAGAGTTGAGTCACTATTAGGATATGTAGGAGATCTTTGGGTTTCTACATTCCATTCGGCATGTGTTCGCATATTGAGAAGAGATATTGAAAAAATCGGGTATGATAGAAATTTTGTAATATACGATACGCAAGATCAAAAAACGCTGATTTCTGACTGCATAAAAGAATTGAATTTAAATGACAAGCAGTACACAATAAAAGGAATGTTAGGTGCCATATCAAAGGCGAAAGACAGGATGATATCGCCAGACGACTTTTTGCTGGAATTTGGCAATGACTACAGAAATAAAAAAATCGCTGACGTTTATAAGCTGTACCAGAAGAAGCTTAAAAAAGACAATGCACTGGATTTCGATGATATAATAATAAAAACCATAGAGCTTTTTCAAAAAAACGAGGACATATTGAGGTATTATCAAGATAAATTCAGGTATATAATGATAGATGAGTATCAAGATACAAACAGGCCACAGTATGAATTTGTAAATCTATTGGCTAAAAAGTACAGAAATCTTTGTGTCGTAGGCGATGATGATCAAAGCATATATGGATGGAGAGGGGCCGACATAAAGAATATTTTAGACTTTGAGAAAGATTATCCAGAGGCTAAGGTTATAAAGCTTGAACAAAATTACCGTTCAACGCAGGTTATACTTGATGCGGCTAATAGCGTAATTGATAACAATGTCAAAAGAAAAAGAAAAAGACTGTGGACAGATAATAAAAACGGTGAAAAGATTGTCGTATGGGAATCGCAAAATGAGAGAGATGAGGCTAATTTCATCATAGAGACGATAAAAAACTTGGTTTCTGAGGGGAGAAAATATTCGGACTTTGCTGTCTTATATAGGACAAATGCCCAGTCTCGTATATTTGAAGAAGCTTTTATGGCGAATGACATACCGTATAAATTGGTTGGAGCATTGAGGTTTTACGATCGAAAAGAGATAAAAGACATTATTGCGTATTTAAGGATTCTTGTAAATCCATACGATGACGTATCATTAAAAAGGATAATAAATGTACCTAAAAGAGGCATTGGTGAGTCAACTATAGCTTCTTTAGAAAAATATGCTGTAGAACATGATACAAGTATGTATTTTGCGATTCCTCATGTTGAAGTTAGTGGAAGAACGAGAAAGGCACTTGATAGATTTAAAGAGTTTATTGACGATCTGATAAGCCAGCTTGATTTTATGACTGTCACTGAAGTTATCGATTATGTACTGGATAAAACTGGATATATAGAGGAACTTAAGGCCGACGGCACTGAAGAATCTGAAGGAAGAATAGAAAATATAAATGAGTTTATCGGTGCAGCACGTGAATTTATGGAAAGTTCCCAGGAGAAATCTTTAGAAGCATTTTTGTCAGGCATAACATTGGTATCTGATATTGATACGGCAGGTGAAATAGGAGAGAGCGTAGTTTTAATGACACTACATTCAGCTAAAGGGCTTGAATTTCCCGTCGTATTTATAGCAGGTATGGAAGAAGGGATATTCCCTAATTCTATGTCATTTGTGTACGAGCATGAACTGGAAGAAGAGAGAAGGTTGTGCTATGTAGGCATAACTCGGGCAAAAGAAAGGCTTTTTATGACTTATGCACGAAATAGAAATCTGTACGGCAAGCCACAGTACAATACGGCTTCAAGGTTTATCAATGAAATTCCTCGAGACTTGGTCATCGAATACGACAAAGGCACTGTTAAAAGAAATGACTATGTCTCAGTTTCATCGTATATAAATACTTTTGCCAGGAAGGCGAATAATAAAGAAAACTACAATCCAGGAGATAAGGTTGAGCACAAATTATGGGGCATTGGAACTGTAGTAAGCGTTGATGGAAGCGGCGATGATAAGGAGATTACAGTCGCATTTCCTAATGTTGGCATAAAGAGGTTGTCTTTGAAGTACGCTCCAATCAGGGCTATATTATAAGGTGGTGTATTTATGGCGATAGAAGACAGGATAAAAGAATTGAGAGATAAGCTTAATCATCACAGCTACATGTACTATGTACTGGACAAGCCTGAAATATCTGACTATGAGTATGATATGATGATGAGAGAGCTCATTGAGTTAGAAGAAAAGTACCCTCAGTTTAAGACGCCTGATTCACCGACTCAAAGGGTTGGCGGTGAACCTTTGAAAGAGTTTGAACCATTTACACATGTAGTGCCGATGCAAAGTTTGGCAAATGCTTTTTCTGAAGGCGAGCTTAGAGATTTTGACAGGAGAGTAAGAGCATCTGTCGGTGATGTAGAATACGTAGTAGAGTTTAAAATTGACGGTTTATCTGTGGAGCTTATATATGAAAATGGCTTTTTTACCGTCGGCTCCACGAGAGGTGACGGAATTATAGGTGAAAATGTGACAAACAATCTAAAAACCATTAAATCAATTCCTTTAAGACTTAAAGATGATTTAAATCTCATCGTAAGAGGTGAGGTTTTTATGCCTAAGGCTTCATTTGAAAAGTTAAACGAAGAAAGAGAATTAAACGGAGAAAGCCTTTTTGCAAATCCGAGAAATGCTGCTGCTGGATCACTTAGGCAATTAAATCCTAAAATCACGGCTAAAAGAGATCTGGATATTTTCGTATTTAATTTACAGAGAATAGATGGAATAGAATTAAAAACACATGCTGAAGCATTAGAATTTTTAAAATATCAAGGATTTAAAGTAAGTCCGCATATTAAAGTATGTGGAAATATAGACGAAGTCATTGAAGACATAAATTATATAAGAGACATAAGGGATAGTTTGCCTTATGAAACAGATGGAGCAGTTGTCAAGGTAAATGATTTGGGAAAAAGGGAAATTTTGGGGTCTACTGCAAAGGATCCTCGTTGGGCAATTGCATTCAAATATCCAGCAGAAAGGCAAAAGACGAAAGTCAAAGATATAGTAGTTCAGGTTGGAAGGACTGGTGCACTGACACCAACTGCCATATTAGAGCCTGTGAAAATTGCAGGTTCCATCGTATCAAGAGCGACGCTTCACAATGAAGATTACATAAGAGAAAAGGACATAAGAATCGGTGATACGGTGATAATTCAAAAAGCAGGCGAAATCATACCTGAAGTTGTAAGTGTTGTAGCAGAAGAAAGAGATGGCAGCGAGAAGTTTTTTATCATGCCAGAAGTGTGTCCCGAATGCGGTGCTGCAACGGTGAGGCTTCCCGGTGAATCTGTGACTAAGTGCACAGGTCTAAATTGTCCTGCTAAGTTAAAAAGAGGCATAATACACTTTGCATCTAAAGATGCTATGGACATAGATGGATTAGGACCAGCGGTAATAGGACAGCTTCTTGACAACCATCTTATACACAACATATCAGATCTGTATTATTTGAAGTACGATGATTTAGTAAAACTGGACAGGATGGGAGATAAATCAGCAAAGAATCTCATCAATGCTATAGAAGAAAGCAAAGGCAGAGATTTAGACAGATTGATTTTTGGGCTTGGCATTGATCTCATTGGAAGCAAAGCTGCCGGCATTTTAGCCAGTCATTTCAAGACGATGGAATCTCTTGAGAAAGCTACTTTTGAGGAACTTACTGAAATAGAAGAAATTGGCCCTAAGATGGCAGACAGTGTGGTGGCCTTTTTTAAGGAAAAACAAAATCTGGATATAATAGATAGATTAAAAGCTGCTGGTGTAAATATGCGCAAGAAGGATGCAATAAATGTTAATGACAATTTTAAAGGACTTACTTTTGTCTTAACAGGAACACTTGAAAAGTACACAAGAGATGAGGCTAAAAAGCTTATAGAAGAAAGAGGAGGAAAAGTGACAGGTTCTGTTAGCAAAAAAACAGATTATGTCGTCGTAGGTGCAGATCCAGGTTCAAAGCTTTCAAAAGCACAAGAGCTTGGAGTAAAGATTTTAAATGAAGAACAGTTTGAAAACATGCTGAAACAATGATAAAATTAACTAAACGATGCTTTTTATTAGTATTTAAGAGTTGAAAGGGTGTGTATGCATGTCAATTACAAAAGACCAAGTTATCCACGTATCAAAATTAGCAAGGCTTAAATTTTCTGATGACGAATTAGAGAAATTTTCTCATCAGCTTGATAGCATTATAAAATATGTGGACAAGTTAAATGAGCTAAATACAGATGGCGTAGAGCCTACAGCGCATATTGTACCAATAAGCAATGTTTTCCGTGAAGATGAAGTTGTGCCATCAATGGACAGAGAAAAAATCCTTATGAATGCTAAAGAAAAAGAAGATGGATGCTTTAAAGTACCAAAGATAATCGAGTGAGGTGATATTGATGGAATTGCATGGATTAACAATACATGAGCTTAATGAACTTTTAAGGAAAAAAGAAGTAAGCGCTGTAGATGTGACTAAAGCGTATTTAAAAAGAATAAATGAAGTTGAACCAAAAGTAGACGCGTTGATATGCGAAACAGAGGATTTTGCGCTTAAAAAAGCCGAAAAAGCTGACAAAATGATTAAAGATGGAAACATAAATGACTTGACAGGTATACCTGTTGTCATAAAGGACAATATGTGTACAGAGAACATAAGAACTACGTGTGCATCGAAAATGCTTGAAGATTTTGTCCCACCATATAATGCGACGGTAGTCGAGAACCTTAACAATCTTGGCGCTGTAATGGTGGGAAAGGCAAATTTGGATGAATTTGCGATGGGTTCCTCAACCGAAAATTCTGCTTTCAAGACGACTAAAAACCCATGGGATTTGGAAAGAGTGCCTGGCGGTTCATCTGGTGGTTCTGCCGCATCAGTTGCTGCTGATGAGTGTGCATTTTCACTTGGATCTGATACAGGCGGTTCTATAAGGCAGCCTGCATCATTATGCGGCGTCGTTGGCATGAAACCTACGTATGGTCTTGTTTCCAGATATGGACTTGTGGCTTTCGCGTCATCTTTAGATCAAATAGGTCCTATCACAAAGGACGTGACAGACTGTGCTATTGTGTTAAATGCCATTGCAGGTCATGATCCAAAAGATTCTACTTCTGTAGACAATGTAAGAAAAAGCGATTATAAAGATTTCCTAAAAGACGATATAAAGGGAATGAAGATAGGATATGCAAAAGAATTCTTTAGGCAAGGTCTTGATGAAGGAGTAAAGAAATCCATCGAAGACGCGTTAAAGACATTTGAGGAGTTAGGAGCCGAAATAAGGGAAATAAGCCTTAAATACATGGATTATGCGCTGGCGGCGTATTACATAGTAGCATCTGCAGAGGCAAGTTCAAATTTGGCAAGGTATGATGGCATACGGTATGGCCACGCAGCAGAAAAATACGAAGACCTTATCGATATGTACATGGTATCCAGAAGCGAAGGCTTTGGAAAAGAAGTAAAGAGAAGGATAATGTTAGGTACATATGCATTAAGTTCGGGGTATTATGATGCGTACTACAACAAAGCGCTGAAAGTAAGGACACTTATTAAACAGGATTATGAGAAGGCTTTTCAAGATGTGGATGTAGTAGTAGGGCCAACGTCACCTACGACGGCTTTTAAAATCGGTGAAAGAGTGGAAGATCCTTTAGCAATGTACCTGGCTGATGTATATACAGTTCCAGTTAATATAGCGGGGCTTCCGGGATTGTCGTTGCCTTGTGGACTTTCAGATGGACTTCCTGTAGGCCTTCAAATCGTCGGTAAGCATTTTGATGAAGGAACGATATTAAATGCAGCATATGCTTTCGAAAAAGCTTTAAGCTTTAATGCAAAACCAAGTATAAAAGGTGGTGCTAAATGATGAAGTACGAAGCGGTTATAGGACTTGAAGTACATGCAGAGCTTCTTACGAAGACGAAGATATTTTGCAACTGTACTACTGAATTTGGGGGTGAACCTAATACACATGTATGTCCAGTATGCTTAGGGTTACCAGGTACGCTGCCTGTTTTGAATAAAAAAGTTGTAGAGTATGCTGTGAAGGCTGGACTTGCGCTAAATTGTGAAATATCTAAATTTAGCAAAATGGATAGAAAAAATTATTTTTACCCAGATTTGCCTAAGGCATACCAGATATCTCAGTACGACCTTCCGCTTTGCAAGAATGGATACGTAGAAATTGAGACATCTGATGGTGTAAAAAAGAAAATAGGGCTTACGAGGATACACATAGAAGAAGATGCTGGAAAGTTAATGCATGAAAACGTAGATGGATCATTAGTAGATTACAACAGGACAGGTGTGCCGCTTATTGAGATAGTATCTGAACCAGACATGAGGACACCTGAAGAAGCTTACTTGTACTTGACAAAACTAAAAAGCGTCCTTGAGTACTCAGAAGTATCTGACTGTAAAATGCAGGAGGGATCTTTAAGAGTTGATACAAACGTATCAGTAAGGCCTGTCGGCAGCAAAGAATTTGGGACAAAAATAGAGCTTAAAAATTTAAATTCATTTAAAGCTGTTCAGAAGGCATTGGAATACGAGATAAAAAGACAGATAAGACTTATAGAAGACGGAGAGATGATAGTGCAGGAAACTCGCCGGTGGAACGAGCAAAAAGGCATTACTGAGTCAATGCGCTCTAAAGAGGAAGCACATGATTATAGGTATTTCCCAGATCCAGACCTTGTGCCAATAATAGTCTCTGATGAATGGAAAGAGGAAATAAGAAAATCACTTCCTGAAATGCCTGAGCATAAAAAGGAAAGATTTATCACACAATACGGGATTCCAGAATATGATGCATCTGTAATTACTTCATCAAAACCATTGGCAGATTTTTTTGAGAAGTGCGTTTTAGAGTACTCCTCAGCCAAAACAGTAAGTAATTGGATAATGGGTGAAATGATGAGGCTTTTAAAGGAAACGGGAAAAGAAGTCGAAGAAGTTTTGATTAAACCACATCAGATGGCCTCGCTTTTAAATCTTATAGATAATGGCACTATTACAGGTTCTATTGCTAAAACCGTTTTTGAGGAAATGTTTGCAACAGGTAAAAATCCCGAAGAAGTCGTAGAGGAGAAGGGATTAAAACAGCTTAGCAATGAAGATGAGATTAGGGAGATTGCATTAAAAGTCATTGAGGACAATCCAAAATCTGTTGAAGATTATAAAAATGGCAAGGATAAGGCAATAGGTTTCTTAGTAGGACAAATAATGAAGGCGACAAAAGGAAAGGCAAATCCGCAATTGGCAAATAAAATTTTATTAGAAGAGCTCTCAAAATAAATATTATTATTTTTAAAATTTAAGCATACACTATTAATAACAGTGTATGCTTTTTAAATTTAATATTATTTCAGAATATACTAAAAAATACAAGATAGTAGTATTATATAAACAATTTTCACTGAATTTTTAATATATACTTGTTTAGCAAAACATCTAATGATATAATAAATAAAAATCATCATAAATTGTTTCAAAATTATGAACAGTAAATTTATCTTAATGCCGCATGCATAGTATATTGTGAGTAAAATATTTTTATTTGCGATATGTCCTGATTTTCAATTAAGTTGTGCCTATATTAAAATATTAAAATTTTGATGTAGTCAAGAAGTACTTTAAAATAAATCTTACATAGCTGGGGGTGAGAGATGAGGACTTATTTTTGGGGGGAGTAAAATCAAAAATATTATATTTTGATGGGAGGAAATTTTTGATGAAGAGAAAAAATTGGTTAGCATTATTGTTGACGTTGGTATTAGCACTTTCTGCACTATTGGCAGGGTGTTCAGCAAATAGTAACAGCAGTTCACAAAGCAAAAACAATAGTAGCTCAGGTACTCAAACTGCAAAGGCAGATGAACAGGTTTTGACTTTAAATTTAAGGGCTGATCCGCCGAACTTAAATCCATTCACAACGACAGATGTTGCGTCATTTGATGTATTGAATGATGTTCTTGAAGGATTGACAAGGTATGACAAGAATGGCTAGCTTAAACCAGGCTCTGGGCTTGCAAAAAGTTGGGACATATCAAGCGATGGTCTCACTTATACATTCCACTTGAAAGATGGGATAAAGTGGAGCGATGGAAACCCGATAACAGCTTATGACTTTGAATACTCATGGAAGAAAGTATTAGATCCTAAGACAGCATCACAATACGCATATCAATTTTATTACATTCAAGGTGCTGAGGAGTACAATTCAGGCAAAGGCAGTGCTGACCAAGTAGGAATAAAGGCTCTTGACGACAAGACGTTGCAAGTCAAGTTAAAAGCACCTGCGCCACAATTCTTAGGTCTTACTGCATTTGGAACGTATTTGCCACAGGAGAAGTCTTTCGTAGAAAAAGTAGGAGTTGATAAATTAGGTTCAAGTCCAGATACATTAGTTTACAGTGGTCCATTTGTATTAAAGCAGTGGAATCACGATCAAAATCTCGTTTTAGAGAAAAACCCTGATTACTGGGATAAAGACAGTGTGAAGTTACAGAAAGTCACATTATTGATAATAAAAGATGCAAATACACAGGCTCAGAACTACGACAATGGTACGCTTGATCAGATGAGGGTTCCAAGCGATCTGATGGATAAGTATAAGAATACAAAAGAATTTTCAATAAAGCCTGTAGCTACCAACTGGTATATACAGTTTAACGATAAGAAAGGCGTATTTAAAAACGTAAATATTAGAAAAGCATTTACATTAGCTATAGACAGAAAGGCATTTACAGAGCAGGTTTTGAAGGATGGCTCTATACCAGCAGAATCAATAGTGCCGCCAGGAGTTCCTGGATATAACGGCGAGGATTTTTCAAAGCAAGACGGTTCACCATTCTTTAAAGATAATGATGTGCAGGCTGCAAAAGATTATCTGAAGAAAGGGCTTGAAGAATTAGGCTTAAAAGAATTGCCTACAATTACATTTACAGCAGATGATACAAGTGCGGCTAAAAAGGATGCTGAAGCATTGCAGCAAATGTGGAACCAGAATCTTGGCGTAAATGTGCAGATAAAGAATGAGGCATTTAAGATAAGAATAGACGACATGAATAAAGGAAATTACGATATGGTATTAGCTGGATGGGGTGCAGACTACAATGACCCAATGACATTCCTTGATATGTGGGAGACAAACAATGGCAACAATACTGCTTTTTACAGCAATCCAGAATACGACAAGTTAATTGATGATGCAAAGTCAACGCCAGATTTGAAGAAGAGAAACGACGATATGATACAGGCAGAGAAAATTGCCATGAACGATATGGCTATAGGTCCGCTTTACTTCCAAGCTTACGCATTAGCTACAAAGAGCTATGTTAAGGATTTGGTTGTTCCAACATTCGGAACAGAGTGGGAACTTAAGTGGACATATATAGAAGGAAAAAATCAATAATAATTCATCAATGAGGATGAACCGGGGTCGCTCCCCGGTTTTTGCATGTTTGCAAATTTTCGTGCAATTCAACAAGGATTTTAATTGACTCTAAAAAATTGCCGAAATACTTTAAAATATTGAGATTGATTGTCAATGGTGCTATACTTAAAAAGTGTTTAGTTTATAAATAACAATATTTTTATGAAATTTTTGTGGCAGAATTTTTCGCAGTTTAAAATAAGTAAAATATAGTGTCTCTCTGCAAGTGTAAAGGGTAAAAATTTGTTATTGATTAATAAATCTAAATGTAATAAAATTTATGTATATAAAAAATTCAATTATCATATAAATCAAAAAATATGAATAATGGGGGGTGTGCTTTTTAAGTATAGCCGGGGGGCGAATACTGTTATTTTCATTTTTTATTTTTATTAACTTTAGGAGGAGAAATGATGAAAGGACAGAAGAAGATAGTCATAATGGGTTTTGTTTTATTGATGGCGCTGAGTGTAGTTGTTACAGGTTGTGGGGGGAGTGCTACAAACAGTGCATCAAATGGCGGTAATGATAAGCAAGTGTTAAACCTAAATCTGGTACAAGAGCCACCTACGCTTGATCCGCAAAAAGCGACTGATGTGGTTTCTATTGATATATTGACAGAAGTATTAGATGGATTGACAAGATATGACAAAAATGGCAAGATAGAACCTGGTTCAGGTCTTGCGAAAAGTTGGGATATTTCAAAAGATGGACTTACCTATACATTTCATTTAAGGGATGCTAAGTGGAGCGATGGCAATCCCATAACAGCACAGGATTTTGAATACGCTTGGAAAAGAGCCCTTGATCCTAAAACAGCATCGCAGTACGCGTACCAGCTATTTTATATAAAAGGTGCAGAAGAGTACAATGCCGGCAAGGGTACTGCTGATCAGGTTGCTGTTAAGGCATTGGATGATAAGACATTGCAGGTTACACTAAAAGCACCTACTCCCCAATTCTTAGGACTCACTTCATTCGTAACATATCTACCACTTGAAAAATCAGTTTATGAAAAATATGGTGATAAGATTGGTACAGATCCTGATAAGTTAGTGTACAGTGGTCCATTTGTCATTAGCCAATGGAACCATGAGCAAAGCATAACCTTAGAAAAGAACAAGGATTACTGGGATAGCAGCAGCGTTAAATTGCAGACAGTTAACTTTACTATGATAAAAGACAATAACACACTTGTTCAAAACTATGATAGCGGTACGCTTGATTCTATATTTGTGCCTGGTGATTACATCGATAAGTACAAAAGCTCAAGTGAGTACAGCGATAAAGCCCTTGCCACTAACTGGTATATACAATTTAACACGAAAAATCCAGTGTTTAAAAATGCAGATATAAGAAAGGCGTTTACACTGGCTATTGACAGAAAATCTTTTGTTGAACAGGTGACAAAAGATGGTTCTATTCCTGCCGAAGCTGTTGTGCCGCCAGGCATACCAGGTTATAATGGTGATTTTAGAAAAGAAGCAGGAGAAGCTTATTTTAAGGACAACGATGTGTTACAAGCAAAAGAGCTGCTTAAGAAAGGGATGTCAGAGCTTGGCATAAGTAGGCTTCCTACAATAACACTGCTGGGGGATGATACAGACAATGCAAAGAAGTATGATCAAGCACTTCAGCAGATGTGGAGCCAAAACTTGGGTGTAAATGTTCAAATTCAGAACGTAGCATTTAAAGTGAGAATTGACATGATGGACAAAGGAAACTATGACATGGTATTTGCTGGCTGGGGTGCTGACTACAATGATCCACTTACATTCCTTGATATGTGGGAAACAAACAATGGGAATAATACGGCATTTTATAGCAATCCCCAATATGATAAACTTATAGATGAAGCAAAAGTAAATGTAGATTTGAAAGCGAGAAACGATGAGCTTATACAAGCAGAGAAGATTTTAATGGATGATATGCCAATAGGACCTGTATATTTCCAAGCAAGGCCATTCGTAGTAAAGCCTTATGTGAAAGATTTGTATTTCCATACATTCGGTTCTGATTGGGAATTTAAATGGGCTTATATTCAAAACAATTAAAATTTAAGATTTATGGTATATATGTATCATCATATATACCATAAACAAATATTTATAGGAGGTGTTTTGATTGCTAAATTATTCAATTAAAAGGTTTGTGTATATGCTTATTACAATATGGGTAATCATAACATTGACATTTTTCTTGATGCACATGATACCTGGCGATCCTTTTACAAGCGAAAAAAAGGTTCCGCCACAAATAAGACAAAATATGTTGGCAAAATATCATCTTGATAAGCCTCTCATTGTACAATATGGGTATTATTTAGATAATTTGATGCATGGCGATTTAGGAATTTCTCTTAAATATTTAAACAGAACGGTAGATGATATAATTAAGCAATCTGCTCCAGCTTCATTCCAGCTTGGTGTGCAATCAATTTTCCTCGGTGTTGTCTTCGGATTATTCTTTGGAATTGTTGCGGCATTAAAGCGTGGAGGTGGTTGGGATTATTTTTCGATGTTTTTAGCCATTATTGGTATTTCTGTTCCAAACTTTATAATAGCGACCCTATTGCAGCTTCTTTTGGCATCAAAGCTAAAGCTGCTTCCTGTGTCAGGATGGGGTTCATTTAAATACACTATATTGCCATCTATAGCATTGTCATTCGCTACACTGTCTATAATTTCTCGTATGATGAGAACAAGCATGTTAGACGTCATTGGACAGGATTATATAAAGACGGCAAAAGCGAAAGGACTTTCACAGTTGCAGATAATATGGAAGCATATGGTTAGAAATGCCATTATGCCTGTTGTAACAGTTTTAGGTCCATTGTTTGCTGGAATAGTCACCGGCACGTTTGTCATCGAACAGATTTTTAGCATACCGGGTCTTGGAAAGTTTTTTGTGCAAAGCATATACGATGAAGATTATTCCATGATATTGGGTACAACCATATTTTATAGCATCATATTGGTGGTTATGATGTTTATAGTAGATATTGCTTATGGACTTATAGATCCAAGAGTAAGACTGGCAAAGGGAGGAAAGTAAAATGGTGGATATAAGTAAAGATAAATTTGAGATAGTTGGAGCAAATGCTTCTGAAAGCCAGTCGATTGTAAGACCAAGCATTAGTTACTGGCAAGATGCGTGGAGAAGGCTTAAAAAGAACAAGGTTGCTATGGCATCTTTGGTTTTCTTAATACTTCTTGTTATAATGTCGATAATAGGTCCTCACTTAAGGCCTTTTGACTACGCACATCAGGATTTGTTTAATACAAACAAGCCATTTTCAAAAGTTCACTGGTTCGGAACAGACTACCTTGGAAGGGATTTGTTTGTAAGAGTTTGGATGGGTGCAAGGGTATCATTGTTTATCGGTGTTACAATTGCATTGTTGGATGCAGTAATTGGTGTTACGTATGGTGGTATAGCTGGTTATTTTGGTGGGCAAGTAGATAATATCATGATGCGTATAGTTGATATACTTTATGGCATACCTTACTTAATACTTGTAATCCTTTTGATGGTTGTCATGGGTCAAGGCTTATGGACGATCATCACTGCAATGGTTATGACAGGTTGGGTAGGTATGGCCAGAATAGTTAGAGGTCAAGTGCTGCAGCTTAAAGAGCAGGAGTTTGTCTTAGCTGCTAAGACGCTTGGAGCGAGTCCAGGCAGGATAATATTGAGACATTTGATACCAA
Organism: Thermoanaerobacterium thermosulfurigenes; assembly: GCF_051201035.1. Taxonomy (NCBI): domain Bacteria; kingdom Bacillati; phylum Bacillota; class Clostridia; order Thermoanaerobacterales; family Thermoanaerobacteraceae; genus Thermoanaerobacterium; species Thermoanaerobacterium thermosulfurigenes. The sequence continues at coordinate 34,694 of NZ_JBPODR010000011.1, read as the reverse complement.
ATGCATTGGGTCCAATAATAGTATCAATGACATTCGATGTTCCTAATGCAATATTTGCAGAAGCATTTTTAAGTTACATCGGTCTTGGCATAAGGCCACCTCTGGCAAGCTGGGGTACGCTTGCGAATGACGCTACACAAGTTTTGCTAATGTATCCAATGCAGCTTTTCATACCGGGCTTCTTTATAAGCATAACAATGCTGGCATTTAACATGCTTGGTGATGGCTTGAGAGATGCATTAGATCCAAGGCTTCGCCGTTAAAGGAGGTAAGTATTTTGGAAGATAGAGAAGTATTGTTGGATGTACAAAATTTGGAATATTCATTTGACACGTATGCAGGCGAAGTAAAGGCAGTAAGGGATGTCAGCTTTCAAGTTATGAAAGGTGAATCGTTAGCCATAGTTGGAGAATCAGGATGCGGGAAATCAGTTACAATGCAGGCTGTAATGAGGTTAAATCCTGAGCCTCCAGGAAGATTTAAAGCTGGAAGAATCATATTCGATGGAAAAGAGATCTCAAAATTTAGTGAAAGGCAAATGCAGGCAATAAGGGGTTCAGAAATTGGGATGATATTCCAAGATCCTATGACATCTTTAAACCCGACAATGACTATCGGAAAACAAATTGCCGAAGTGATTTTGAAGCATCAGAAGGTTACACGAGCTGAAGCGATGAAAAAAGCTAAGGAAATGTTGGACGTAGTAGGTATACCAAATGCTGAAAGGCGTATAAATCAGTATCCTCATGAATTTTCCGGTGGCATGAGGCAGAGAGCCATGATCGCTATTGCACTGGCATGTAGACCTAAGCTTCTCATTGCTGATGAGCCTACTACTGCACTTGATGTTACAATACAAGCGCAAATTCTCGATTTGATGAAAGATCTGCAAAGAGAATTCAATACGTCTATAATCATGATTACGCACGATTTAGGCGTTGTTGCAGATATAGCAGAGAGAATCATAGTCATGTATGCAGGTAAAGTTATAGAGACAGGTACATCTGATGAGATATTTAAGCATCCACAGCATCCTTATACATGGGGACTTTTAAAATCTGTTCCAAGACTTGATGCTCAGAATAAAGAGAAGCTTGTACCTATTATTGGAACGCCTCCTGATTTATTTGCGCCTCCTGTAGGATGTCCATTCGCTGCAAGGTGCAATTATGCCATGAAGATTTGCTATGAGGCCCAACCAGAGTATACAGATGAAACTGATACGCATAAAGTAGCATGTTGGTTGAAGCATCCATATGCGCCGAAGGTTAAGAATCCTTTTGAAAAGGAGGCGTATGCTGGTGAAAGATAATATAATACTTGAAGTTAAGAATTTGAAAAAATACTTTCACGTCAGCGGTGGTGTGTTAAAAGCTGTTGACGATGTGAGTTTTAGCATAAAAAAAGGTGAGACATTGGGGCTTGTTGGCGAGTCAGGATGTGGAAAGTCTACTACAGGTAGGACTATAATTGGGCTTTATGAGGCTACAGGTGGTTCTGTGATATTTGATGATATACCTGTTCATAAAATGAACAATGAAATAAGAAAGAAATTTGCAAGAAAAGCTCAGATGATTTTTCAGGATCCTTACGCATCGTTGAATCCTCGCATGACTGTTGGCGATATCATAGGAGAGGGAATAGATATTCATGGTTTGTACACTGGAAAAGAGAGGAGAGAAAGGATATACAACCTCCTTGAGACGGTAGGTTTAAACAAAGAACATGCTAATAGGTTTCCTCATGAATTTTCCGGTGGGCAGAGGCAAAGGATAGGCATAGCAAGGGCAATGGCAATTGAGCCAGAGTTTATAGTCTGCGATGAGCCTATATCAGCATTGGATGTGTCTATACAAGCCCAGATTGTAAATTTGCTTATGAATTTACAAGAAGAAAAGGGATTGACATATCTCTTTATTGCTCATGATTTAAGCATGGTAAGGCATATAAGCGATAGAGTTGCAGTTATGTATTTAGGATCGATTGCAGAACTTACACAAAGTGGTGAACTGTATTCAAATCCATTGCATCCATATACACAAGCGCTTCTTTCTGCTGTTCCAATACCTGATCCGGAAGTGGAGAGAAAGAGGGAGAGAATCATACTTGAAGGAGATGTGCCAAGCCCAATTAATCCTCCTTCAGGCTGTAAATTCAGAACAAGGTGTAAATATGCCATGGACATATGCAGCCAAGTCACGCCACAATTGAAAGAGGTTGGAAGTGGACACTTTGTTGCATGTCATCTTTTTGATAAATAAGGCACTCGTTTGAGTGCTTTATTTTTATGAAATTAATACAGTTATCATTTCCATATAGTAACTGGTGCAATTCACGAGAAGATTATCAATATTGAATTTAAATAATAACGTTCACCATCTTAATAAAATCTTAATATATTTGTAACTTGTCTGTAATATATGTATAATAATATATAAATATGATGAAAAAAATGCCGATTTTATATGCAAAGGGGGGAAAATGTTGAAAAAGGTCATCGCTTTTTTTGCACTTTTACTGCTTTTGTCTACGTTTTACATAACTGCCTATGCATATAAAGCTACGATTGTAGTTGATAACAAACCTATAAGCTACAATGTGCCTGACGTGTCGATTACTGTCGATGGAGGAAAATTTGACACTGGCAATAATCCACCGCTTATAATTGACAATAGCACGATAGTGCCGCTTAGAGCAATTAGCGAAGGATTAGGTCAAAAAGTCGACTGGGATGGTAAGACTCAGACAGTTATTGTGACTTCAAAGGACAAAGTAATTAAATTGGTTATAGGTAAGAATTACGCTACAGTAAACGGCAATAATGTATCGTTGGATGTTCCAGCAAGGCTTATAAACAACAATACGACGTATGTGCCTATGAGGTTTTTGTTTGAAAACTTAGGTTATGATGTGAAATGGATTGCAGACAAATATCTAATTCAAGTTACTAAGAAAGTAGATCCTCCCTCTGCAAACAATGTTAATATTGTGAGTTTTACATCAAATTACACAAATGGTACGTACACCATAACTGTTAAAGGTGATGGACCTTTAACGTATACACGAGGGTTTGTAAATGATGACAGCAGTATAAGAATTTACTTTGACTTCAACAATGCGATAAATACTGTTACTAATAAGCAGATAAATATAGACAAAAATGGCTTAAATCAAGCTTATATAGGGCAGAACAAGTTGCAACCAGCAGTAACCAGGCTTGTTGTGAATATGGACTATTCAATGCCATATACCATAACACAGTCACAAGATAAAAAAGAATTTGATATATCGTTTAAAATAGGACAAAATAAGGTGACGAACATTTTAGCTGCTAAGGTCAACAATGGCGATCAGATAACGATAAATACAGATTCCGACCACTTTAGCCCATCTAGATATGGTGATAACAAGATCATTATAGATGTGGCAGGTGCAAGTCTGACAATGTCTGATGGTAAACTGGCAGGTAACATATCGTATATTGGAAATGTCGTTACTGGTATTAGATATTCCCAGCTTGATACAAATACAGTTAGGATTGTTGCGGAGACAAGCCTTAAAGCAGATTTTAGTGTTCAACCAACTCCTCAGGGCGTATTGCTTACAATAACAAAACCAGACCCTAACAAGAAGCAGTTAGTTTATATAGATCCAGGGCATGGAGGTTCTGATCCAGGTGCTATAGGTGTCGGAGGGATACACGAAGCAGATATCAATCTTGCCATTGGATTAAAATTGAAGACGCTATTGGACAATGGAGGATATAGGACTATGATATCCAGGACAACAGATACTGATGTGGGTCTTTATGACAGGCCTTCACAAGCAAATAATGCTGGAGCAGATGTCTTTGTAAGCATCCATTCTGATTCTTTTGAATCGCCTTCAGCAAACGGCACAACAGTTTTGTATTACCCAAACGGTTACAATGGCGATACAAGAGATGAAAAGACATTTGCACAGATAATTCATGATGATCTGATGAAACAGATAAATACCACTGACAGAGGGCTTTCAGAAAGGCCTAATTTAGTTGTTCTCAATCAGACGAAGATGCCTGCTGTTTTGGTGGAGACTGGATTTGTCACAAGTCCTACAGATGCTCAGCTTTTGACTGATGAAAATTTTCAGTGGAAAGTAGCACAAGGAATATACAATGGGATTGTCGATTATTTTGACAAATTATCTAATGGCAGCATAAGCACGACTGTTTCAAACTCTGTATATGGCAGCAATTAAACAGGCAAAAAATCGCCTGTTTTTTTTATATGCTTTCTTGTAAATTGATTTAAAAGGTTTTAAAATAATATTATGGTTTACGCACTGGATAATGAAAATTAAATAAGGCTAAAATTATAGTATAAAATATAAAGGAGCTGAAGAAATGAAAAGAGTAGATGGAAGAGATTCCAGATCATTAAGGCCTATAAAGATAACAAGAAATTTCAACAGATACGCTGAGGGATCTGTTTTGATAGAAGTTGGCAATACAAAGGTCATTTGTACAGCATCAATTGAAGATAAAGTACCGCCATTTCAAAAGGGGACTGGCAAGGGATGGATTACAAGTGAGTATTCAATGATTCCGAGAGCTACTGAAACCAGAACACAGAGGGAGTCCACAAAAGGCAAACAATCAGGACGTACCATGGAAATCCAAAGGCTTATAGGCAGAGCATTGAGAGCTGTTGTCGATTTAGATGCGTTAGGTGAGAAGACGATATGGATTGACTGCGATGTAATACAGGCTGATGGCGGAACAAGGACAGCTTCCATCACAGGTTCGTTTGTAGCACTTGTAGATGCCATGAATAAACTTAAGGAAAAGGGCGCCATAAGTAAACTCCCTATAAAAAGTTTTGTCGCTGCTGTAAGTGTAGGAATTGTAGGCAATGAGAAGCTTTTAGATCTTTGTTACTTAGAAGATAGCAATGCGCACGTTGATATGAACATCGTCATGACGGATAAAGGCGAATTCATCGAGATACAAGGAACTGGTGAAGGTGGGCCTTTTAGCAAAAGTGATTTTTCAGAGCTTTTAGAATTAGCGGAGGAAGGCTTGAATAAAATCATACAGGTTCAAAAAGAATCATTAGGAGATATATCATTAGAAATTGGAGTTGAAAGCGATGAAAATAGTTGTAGCGAGCCACAACAAGCATAAAGTGGATGAGATAAGGGAATTTTTTAAAGGAGATTATGAAGTATTGTCGGCAGATGACATTGGATCATATGATGAAGTAGAAGAAACAGGGAAGACGATTGAAGAAAATGCTCTTTTAAAGGCCAGGGCTATAGCATATTTAACCGATGAACTGGTAATTGCAGATGATACAGGTTTGTTTGTGGACTATTTAGATGGTGAACCAGGAGTTTATACTGCAAGATTTGCCGGTGTAAATGCCACATACGAAGACAACAACAACAAGCTTTTAAACTTATTAAAAGGTGTTCCGATGGAAAAGAGGAAAGCTACTTTTAAAACCGTAATAGCATTGATTTACAAAGGAAGAGAAGCTATAATAGAAGGAAAAGTGGATGGTAGGATAATTGATGCTCCAAGAGGACAATATGGCTTTGGGTATGATCCTATATTTTATGTTGATGAAATAGGGAAGACATTAGCAGAGCTTACATTAGAAGAAAAAAATAAAGTAAGTCATAGGGCAAATGCTTTAAAAAAATTAAAAGAATATATAAAAAATAATTTGGAGGACCGCAAATGAGACTATTTGTTACAAGTGATACTCACGGAATGTTACAATCAGTCAGGAATATTTTAAAAAATATTAAAAATATTGATTACATTATACATTTAGGTGACTATTATAGAGATGCAGAGGAATTAGATAAAGAATTTGGAATACCGACTATTTATGTATATGGGAATTGTGATTTTGGCGACAAAGAGAAGTACGAAAAGATTATTGAAGTAGCTGGTAAAAAAATATTATTAACACATGGACATAAGTACTACGTCAAATTTGAAAAAAGCATCATAATAGAAAAAGCTAGAGAATACGGCGTTGATGCGGTATTTTATGGCCACACCCATGTACCATTAGTATACAGGGCTGGTGATATGCTTGTATTGAACCCTGGAAGCCCTTCAATGCCACGTGAAGGGTCATCACGGACAGTATCTATAGTAAATATAGAGGATGGCATCATTGTACCGCAGCTAATAAATATAGATGATATGGAGGAATACATTGGAAATAAAAAAAGTGGAACAAAATTTGAATTTTAGGTGTTGACAAAGATAAATATTCCTGATATAATTTAAAACTGTCAGAGCGATGAGGCAGAAATAAGCGATGACAACTGTATATGCGGGTGTAGCTCAATGGTAGAGTTCTAGCCTTCCAAGCTAGCTACGTGGGTTCGATTCCCATCACCCGCTCCAATATGCGCCTGTAGCTCAGTTGGATAGAGCAACGGACTTCTAATCCGTGTGTCGGGAGTTCGAATCTCTTCAGGCGCACCATTTTTTGGAGAATGTGATGTATATTTTATAATATGGTGGGTATAGTTCAGTTGGCTAGAGCGCCAGATTGTGGCTCTGGAGGTCGTGGGTTCGAGTCCCACTACCCACCCCATTAATGGGATGTAGCCAAGTGGTAAGGCACCAGACTTTGACTCTGGCAGTTCGTAGGTTCGAATCCTGCCATCCCAGCCAGCATGACCCATTAGCTCAGTCGGCAGAGCACCTGCCTTTTAAGCAGGGTGTCCCGCGTTCGAATCGCGGATGGGTCACTTAAAAAGATATTGAAAGAGAACAATCTGGCGTTAATGCGGGAGTGGCGGAATTGGCAGACGCGCTAGATTCAGGTTCTAGTGCCAGTCATGGCATATGGGTTCAAGTCCCTTCTCCCGCACCATATATCGTGCGGACATAGCTCAGTTGGTAGAGCATCACCTTGCCAAGGTGAGGGTCGCGAGTTCGAGTCTCGTTGTCCGCTCCATACAATATGCGCCATTAGCTCAGTTGGTAGAGCAGCTGACTCTTAATCAGCGGGTCTGGGGTTCGAGTCCCTAATGGCGCACTAGTATTTAAGCCAATCAAAGGGTATCGAGATTTTATCGATACACTTTTTGTATGCGAAATCACTTTTTAAATAAAGACACACTAATTAGATACAAAAAAGTTTTTGAAAGATATTGATGGCGCAGAGTTTAAAATCAAGGCGTCATTTTTTCATTCTAAACTGAGTGTTATACAAATCTTTGTAGACGCCTCCTTTTTTTAAAAGTTCTTCATGGCTTCCTTTTTCAACTATTTCACCATTTACTACAACAAATATTATGTCTGCAGCAATTATGGTGGATAGACGATGAGCAATAACTAAGCTGGTTCTGGATTTTAAGAGAGGTTCTAATGCCTTTTGTATATAAAACTCAGAATTGGAGTCAAGTGCTGATGTAGCTTCATCAAATATTATAATCTTGGGATCTTTTAGTAATGTCCTTGCAATGGATATGCGTTGTTTTTCACCGCCAGACAATTTTATACCTCTATCGCCTACAATTGTATCGTAGCCGTTAGGAAGAGATTCGATAAAATCGTGAATATATGCTGCTTTGCACGCATTTATTATTTCCTCATCTGTGGCATTTTGGCGTGCAAAAAGTAAATTTTCTTTTATAGTTGTGTTAAAAAGGTACGTATCTTGTGTAACCATTCCTATATGGCTTCTTAGAGAGCTAAGTGAGATATTTCTTATATCTACGCCATCCAAAAAGATTCTTCCTATTTTCACATCATAAAGTCTGGGAAGAAGATAAGTAATGGTAGTTTTCCCAGCCCCGCTTGGTCCAACTAAAGCTGCCATTTGACCAGGCTTTATTTCGAAGTTGATATTTTTAAGAGTATCGTGTAGACCATCATAGGAAAAATAAACATGATCGAATTTGATATCGCCTTTTACAGCATTAATAACCATTGCATCTTCTTTTTCATAAATTTCGCTTTTTAGATCTAAATATTGAAAAATTCGTTCGAACAATGCTAATGACCGAATAATATCTACGTGTATATTTGAAAATGTGTTTACTGGGCCATATAGCCTAGACACAAGTGATACAAACATGATTATTCCGCCTATTGTAATATTGTTATATCTTATAAGTATTATTCCTCCAACCAAATAAATGAGCATTGGCCCTATTGCAATAAAAGTTTGTATTGTCATAAAAAACCATCTGCCAATTATAGTCTCCCTAATTTGAAGTTGTGTTACTTCATTATTTACTTTTTCAAATTCTTTATATTTTTCGTTTTCTTTTGTAAAGAGCTTAATAAGGAACATACCGCCTATATTTAGAGTTTCAGTTATTATGTTTGTCAATTCAGCAAGTTTTGATTGGGTTTTAAGTGCTATTTCCCAGCGTCTTTTACCAACCCTTCTTGTAGGTATTACAAACAAGGGCAATGTCAAAAGGCTGACGATGGCAAGTATCCAATTTGTGTAGAATAAAGTTGCTGCAGTTGTTAGAAATACAAATATACCAGACAAAAGCTGAATAAACGTATTTGAAAATACACTTTCTATTCCACCAATGTCGTTATTGATTCTGGAAGTTATTTCACCTGTTTTTGCATTAGAGAAAAAACTTATAGACATATGTTCTAAGTGGTTGTACATGATGGATCTTAGGTCTCTAATTATGCTTTTTGAGACAATGCTGTTTAGATATGATTGTCCAACAGTAATAATATTAAGCAATAATGTCGTTGCAAATGACAAAAGAATATATACAACCAAAAGCTTCAAGTTTTTCTTTGGCAGTGCAATATCTATTACGTTTTTAGTTAGTATAGATGGGATTACGCCTAATATGGAAGTAAAAATAACAGTCATAAACAATACTATCATTAGCTTCCAATATGGCAAAAAATATTTTAGTATGCGTAAAATAAGTGATTTTGTGATGTGAGGCTTTTCATCAGTTTCTCTGTAAAATCTTTTTCCACGATATCCCATTGACTGCATATAAATCATTCTTTCGTTAGTAGAAATTACGAATAAATTATATCAAAACTATTGCTAATGTGTCAAAAATGTTTTTTTTAGGGAAGTCATGGAGCATGTCAATATGCTATGACAATGAGGTACTTATTGTATATAAGCATAAAGAAGAATAAACTCACTTAATCTGTTCTTGTGATATAATATAATGTATGGAATTTGAAAAATAGAGAGAAACCACTATTCTAAGCATTTTGGGTGATGAAGGGATATGGTTCGCAGTCTACTAAGTATAGATTGGGATTACTTTATTCCTTTAAAAAAAGAGTGGTTGAATTCCTACACTGAGACACCAAGAAATATAGAGTGGATATGGTATAAAAGGTATTTAGAAAGCTCTTTAAGAGGTGTTGACTTAGAAAAATCGGTAGGCATATCCTTGCGGTTGAATAATTTTTGGGATAAGATAAGAGAACATTTCAGTTTTGAAAAAGACATTGAAGTATACGTGTCTGAGTCTCACATGTTGTCATATCATATAGCTATAAAAAATGAATGTGAAGAAGTGTACTCTTTAGATACGCATGCTGATTTAGGATATGGGGGAATTAGTTCAGTAAGTTTTAAGTTAAATTGTGCTAATTGGATGGGTAAACTGTTAAATGAAGGTCGGATAAAAAGGGCTCATATAGTATACAGCCATCATACAACTGAAAAGCCAGAGGATTTTAAAGATTTTAATAAACTTTTTAAGGTTAGATATTACAATGATATTGATGCATTGCCTAATGGTATATATACAGCAGCTATACATATATGCAGATCGGGTGCATGGACACCACCTTGGCTTGACGATGAGTTTTTTAAGTTTGTAAATAACCTAAACCTGCCATATAAAGTGGTTAAACTTTACAGAAGGAAATGGGACATTAGAAAAACGCAGCTTTCAGACCTACTTTATTATCTCAATTTTTCATAAAAAATTTATAGATAATATGTATGGATAGTCTTAAAAGTAAAAGGCGTTAACCTAAAAGTAGGTCAACGCCTTTATCTATGTAAATCTCCATCACAATTCATATATTTTTGGTGCGGATGAAGGGATTTGAACCCCCACGTCAAAGACACTAGATCCTAAGTCTAGCGCGTCTGCCAATTCCGCCACATCCGCACATAAATTTTTATGTCAAAAAACTTAACAATGGTATTATAATTAATATTCGTTAAAATGTCAATAGTGGATATGGTTTAAAAATCTCATTTCTATATACAAGTTTTTCTATACATATTAATAATATATATTTCTGTAACAAATAAGTTATATCTTCATAATATATAAAAAGAGGGGGGATATAGATGCCTAACAATATAGTTTTTAATCCAGTGGCAGAGCAACTAAAAACTTTGGTTCATGGAATGCAAGGAACAATACCAACACCTCTATTGTTAGATTCGACGACAGGGAAGCTTTTATCAACTGTTGATGGTTCTGTGACTGTAGCAGGTACAGTAACGGCACAAGGAACTCTAACGGTTACTGCATCAAATTTTGATATAAGACCTTTAAGTGGTACAACTGATTCTGTGACCATTAGCAGTGGTACAGTTACAGTCGCTGGAACAGTGACTGTAACTGCATCATCATTGGATATAAGGCCTCTTACTGCTTCAACCGATTCATTTACACTTGGAAGCAGGACATTCTTAGAAGACTCTACAAATATTGCAGGTGTAACTGGAACAGGTGTTGTTCTGATGGAGAATACAGGCAACAAATCTATGTACTCTTATTATATTACGAATACAGGTACTAATACTATCTCTATCAAACTTCAGATAAGTCCTACTACTACTGACACTTATTTCGTCGACGACATCAATAGTATTAGTCTGGCAGGTGGATCTATTACGGTCTTGACTGCTGTAAAATTTATGCAGTATACAAGGTTGTATTACGATACAGGCGGTGCCGCAGCTACTGCAGAATTTTATTACAACGCTCAGGTTTAACGATGGGGCTTTAAGCCCCATATATTTTCGAAAGGGGGATTCAAATGTTAAGCCTGTGCATGATCGTAAAAAATGAAGAAGACAATCTTGAAAGATGCCTTAAAAGTGTTTACGACGTAGTCGATGATATTATAATCGTGGATACAGGTAGTACTGATAAAACGGTGGACATAGCGAAAAAATTTGGTGCAACAGTATTTTACTATAAATGGAATAATGACTTTAGTGCAGCCAGAAATTTTTCATTAGATAAGGCAAAAGGTGATTGGATTTTGTTGATGGATGCTGATGATGCAATTGATGAAGACGGTAAAAAAATGATAAATGTGCTTTTGGAAGATGATAAAATTGATGCATATTTATTCGAAACAATAAGCTATGTGGGAGAGGAACCAGGTTCAGATGCTCTTTCAAACTTAAATGTAAGGCTCATAAAGAATAAAGCTGAGTATAGATTTATTGGAGCTATTCATGAACAGATATTGATTTCAATATTAAATCATGGTGGAAATGTAGCAGAAGTTCCGATAAAAGTTTATCACTACGGCTATTTGAGCAAAATCATCAAAGAAAAAGATAAAAGAAATAGGAACATGTCTATACTGAAAAAAGAGCTAAAAAGAGATCCAGACAATCCTTTTCACAATTTCAATATTGGAGCAGAGTACATGGCGTTGGGTGATTATGAGCGTGCGTATAACTACTTCAAAAAGTCATTTTATTGTTCAAAAGATGTTAAGACCGGCTATACGACAAAACTAATTATCAGGATGATTATTTGTTTAAATCAACTAAATAAGGTTGACGAAGCATTTAGCTTATGCAATGAGTCTATTGAAAAATATCCGAATGTAACTGATATAATGTTTTTAAAAGGTATGTTATATCACAGGATTAATCATTATCAAGAAGCCATAAATTGCTTTAAAAGATGCATAGATATGGGAGAACCGCCACTTATTTATAGGTTTATAACAGGCGTAGGCGGATTTAAAGCTTACCTTGCCATGGGGGAAGTTTTTATGGATATAAAAGATTTTGACAATGCTATTGAATGTTTTTTGAATTCATTCAGACTTAACCCGTCCAATAAAGCAATACTGTACAAATTATCAAACGCTTATTTCAGCAAATATGATGAGAAGACTGCTATAGAAAAAATTGTTTCGCATTTTGACGTGTCACCTGAAGCATATACGATTATAAGCGATATATTCTTTTTAAATGGCAAGTATCATGAATCGCTAAAATTTATAGACATGGCACTAAATTCACTAAAGAATAATATAACGTATTATATAAAGGGAAGAACATTGATGTATTTACACAAATATGGTGAAGCTGTAGAATGTTTTGAAATGATAGATGGTGGTGAATACATCCTTGATAGTCATATTAATAATATTATTTGCCGTTTATTAATTGGTAAAGATATAAAAAATCCAATGTTGTCGTTAAAAAAACACTTTATAGAGGCTTATAAAGTATTTTTCAAATTTGACCTATTGCTTAAAAAAGATGTGGTATTGCCAATAGGCGTTGAAGACACTGGCACATATACAAATGTTATTTTTATTATACTCGATAAATTATTTGAGATTCAGGAGTTTGAGTTGTTTGAAAAATCTTTAAATATGCTTAATATGGTGAATGAGAAAGATGTTCTGCTGAGATTAGGAAAGCTTTATTATCGACATGGAGCATACAAACTTGCTGAAGAAGAATTGACACGTTCTATGAAGCTATTTGATATAATCGATGAAGAAGGTATGATTATATTACGCAGTTTGTGTGGGCAAAAGGAAGATAAAATTAGTTGATTGTTTTGATTTTGATTGTAGGGGTGATGGAATGCCTTCTATAATTATACAACCATCCACAAAAGATACGTCATTAGAATCGGGTTACCCCAACAGCAATAGAGGAAGTGATCCTACACTTTGGATCGGTAGGTATTACATTGGTTTTTCTGGAAAATCGGTGTACAGAGCTCTTATACAGTTTGATTTAGGCATGGTGCCACAAGGTTCTATCGTGGTTGAAGCTATTTTAAAGCTTTATTTCAATTATGCAACAAATTCATCAATTCCTGCATATATTACACCGTTTTTAATTGTGGATGAATGGGATGAAAATACAGCAACATGGAATAATGGGCCGAATATTGACGAAACAGTATTTGGCTCTACAAAAGCCGTGACAAAAGAAGGATGGTATGGATGGAATATAACGAATATAGTTAATGGATGGATAAGTGGGCTTTACGTAAACAATGGGATAATGCTTAAAACGCCAGAAGTACAGAACTTTGAAACGAAAAGTTTTTATTCTAAAGATGAAGCAATAAACATATCTCTAAGGCCAATGTTGCAACTGACTTATATAGGGGGATACCCATTTACGCTAAACGAAAGAAGGTTTGTGAAGGCGAAGTCTACTTACACAGCATATGATGATGAAAATTTTACAGATGTAAATGATTGTTCAGCATATGACAAATATACGTACTTCGTGTATAATACAAGTGAAAATTCAGTTATAATAAAACTCCTCATAAGTCCTGGTGATGATTTATGGATAGAGGATGGCAATGAAATAATTTTAGATGCAGGCAAAACAGTTGCATTGGTACCTTATTTATTTTCTCAATATTCAAGGCTATCATATAAAAACAAAGATGTAGGAAAAGGAGCAAACATTACCGTGTGGTTTGAGGCACAAGTTTAAAAAATTGCGGCACAAATTAAAAAAATGTATAAAAATGTATTATAATATTAATAGCATAATATCGAATGAAGAGGGATAGTGTTAAATGAATAAGACAAAGGAAAAGATATTTAATGCAGCAATAGATATAATTTCTCAGAAAGGTTTTTACAAATCCACAATGGATGAAATTGCAGATAAGGCAGGGGTTGCCAAGGGAACCCTTTATTATCATTTTAATAGCAAAGATGATATATTGATCTTTTTGATAGACGAAGGATTGTCACTTTTAAAGAGTCAAATACTGGAGAAAATAAACCACATGAAAAATTCAGCAGAAAAACTGAGAGAAATAATTGTAGTTCAGTCGAATTTTTTATTTAAGTATAAAGATTTTGTCCTTATATTGCTAAGTCAATTGTGGGGAAAAGAAGAGATTCAGAATAGCTTTAGAGAAAAAATTTACGATTATTTAAAGATTATTGAAGACATCATCGATGAAGGAATTGAAGAAAAGTTAATAGAAAAATGTGACAAAAAGTTGTTGTCTTCTGCTTTTTTTGGCATGATAAGCTCTCTTATTATCTTTCAATTTAGAAATAATGATGTTATAGACCCAGAAAATATAGCAGATAGTGTTATTGAATATACATTTAATGGAATCCATTATAGAGATAAATCTTTATAATGGTTTTTTTATTGACTTTTAAAATGAAAGATACTATAATAAGTTAGAACTGACTGGTCAGTATAAAAAATATTGGAGGTGTATTTATGATAGGTGTGATTTCTAATGAGCTTAAAAAATTGGCCCAAAACAGATTTATTAGATTAGCTGTCATAGTAATTATTTTTATGCCGCTATTGTATAGTTTTCTTTATTTGTATGCATTTTGGGATCCATATGGCAAGTTAGACAAACTTCCAGTTGCAGTTGTGAATCAGGATAAAAGTGTGCTATACGATGGAAAATATAAAAGTTTTGGGGATGACATTGTAAAGGAATTAAAAAACAATCATGATTTCAAATGGAATTTTGTAAGCTACGATGATGGTTTAGATGGTTTAAAAGGCAATAAATATTATTTTATGATAGTAATACCGAAAGACTTTTCCAAAAATATTTTAAGTGTCAATGGCAATGCCGTAGAAAAAGCTCATATTCAGTATATGACAAATGACAAAAAGAATTTTTTGGCGACACAGCTTGGAAATAAAGCCATAGAAAATTTGACGCAAAGAATAGCTGATACGATAAGAAAAAGCTATATAGATACTGTTTTTTCAAATGTCAAAAACATGGGAAATGGTTTAAAACAAGCCTCTTTAGCAGAAAAACAATTATCAGACGGTGCAAAAATGCTAAATGATGGCGTTTCAAAATTGAATGATGGCATTAACAAAGCTTTGGCTGGAACAAATCAATTTAAAGATGGGTTGTACAATTTAAGCATTGGGGCAAATAACGCATCTTATGGCGCGTCAAATTTATCAAATGGCGCTCAGATTTTATCTCAGAAGTTAGATGAAGTAGACAAAAATAGCAATTTGATTTTAAATGGAATGAATAATATAAAGAGTGGTTTAAATGGAGTGAGTCAAGGTCTTAATGCGATAAGCAATAGCATAAACCAATTGAAAAGCGGTTCGACTGCTGTAACAAATGGTTACGATCAAATTGGTCAGAGTCTATCGTCATTTTTGACAGAATTTGATTCGGTAAGTAACGGATTGAACAGTATTCAGACAAATTTGGACAGCGCCGTTGTTGCATTAAACAATTATGTTGATAAACATCCCGAGGCCATGTCAGATGCGGATTTTAAGACGGCGATTACCGTTGTGTCAGAATCAAATTCAGGATTAAAACAAATAATCAATGGACTTGAAACTAACAAGGCCAAGATGGATGCATTGAACGATTCTCTTAAAAAATTAGACAGCGCTACTAATAATTTAACAATTGGATATGACAAATTGAATGATGGGGTATCTCAATTGCAGTCAGTCGTAACAGAAATTATAAATGGTGAAAATAATTTAAGCAATGGCATTTCTCAGTATGCAAATGGAATATCGTTGTTAAATCAAAAGATGAGCGAAATTACATCCGGGCTTTTAAAACTTAATGATGGACTTAATGCATTAAAACAAGGTGCTTCTAGTTTATACAATGGCTCTAAAGACTTAAATAGCGGGTTGGTGACGGTATCTAATGGCAGCAAGCAGATACAAGTAAACATGGAGAAACTATACAAAAATCAAGATCTTCTTTATAAAAAACTTAGTGATGCATCTGACAAAATAGAAGTGATGGGTACAAGTGATGAGAAAAAGAGCATGATAAATGAACCTATTATTCTTGATACTAAGAGATTAAATCCAGTAGCGAATTATGGCATTGGGTTTACACCGTATTTCATACCTTTATCACTTTGGGTTGGCGCATTGATTTTATTCTTTATAATAGATATTTACGATAAAAACGGCTATAAAGATATTAGCAACGCTTCAATTGTCGTAGGTAAATTGCTGAGCTTAAGCATCTTAGGCATTTTTCAATCGATAGTTTCTGGTTTTGTATTGATAGAAGCACTTAAATTGCCTGTGAACAATTTGATCTACTATTACGTTATAAATGCTGTAATGTCTGTGGTTTTTGTGTTTATTATTGGCTTTTTTGTAATGCTTCTTGGCATGGCAGGAAAATTCTTCGCCGTTGTGCTTTTGATGCTACAGTTGACATCATCTGGTGGCGTATTTCCTATGGAATTAGAGCCGAAATTCTTTAATATTCTAAATCCATTTTTCCCAATGACATACGGTACTCAAGCATTGAGAGAAGCCATTTCAGGCTCTAATACAGGAGTGATTACTCATGATTTATTTATTTTAGCATGTTTTGGGATTTTATTTATGCTTTTGTCAATTTTGCTGTCGGGAAAAGTAGGAGATAAGAATAAAATTGATGAAAAGTTAAATGCGGCAAATTAAATTCACATAAGATTCACATAAATATTTAATAATTTTGAAACTGCCAATAGTAAACAAACCTACGATTCAGTATATAGTTGAGGAAGCTGTAAACTCAGGCATAGAGGATATACTCATAATAACAGGAAGAAACAAAAGGGCGATAGAGGATCACTTCGACAGATCGATAGAATTGGAATTGGAGCTATGGGTATAAATAAAAAAATCTTGTGTAAATCTTATAAAGGTGTTAAAATAAATAAGTAATTGAATAAGACAGTTCGAAACCATCCTGTCTATAAACAAAACTACGGGCATTGCAAATTGAAAGTTTGCATATATGAGCACAGGTGGGCTGTGCTCTTTTTTCATTATGTTTATTGAAGGATGTGATAACTGGAAATTTTAGGAGGTATATCATGAACGTAGGATTTTTAAAAAAGAAGTACAGCCTTACTCAAAAATTGACTATCTCTGGATTGGTAATTGCATTGTACCTTGTTGTAATGTACTTTACACAAAATTTTGCTTTTGGCCAGTACCAAATAAGAATAGCAACATCGATTTATGCGTTGTCTGCAATTTTTCCATTTTTGGTATTGCCAATGGGATTAAGCAATATGCTTAGTAATATTTTAATGGGAGGCTTAGGGCTTCCTGATATGATTGGAGGCTTCTTTGTAGGCATATTGACGTCGTATGCAGTTTACCTTGTTAGAAAGTATCGTCTAAATGATTGGTTTATCTCAATTCCTATAATATTATTTCCAGGCCTTATAGTGCCAATTTGGCTTTCTGTTTTGCTTAAAATACCGTATCACATATTAGCCATAAGCGTTACAGTAGGTCAGATTATACCCGGAATTGTAGGTGTACTGTTAGTCAAACAGTTGAAAAACAAATTATGATGGAGTGTGAGTATCATGCCGAGAGATGAGAAAGAGCTTAATGGGTTATCTCAATTAGGGAATAAAGAAACTAAGTATATTTTCGATTACGATCCATCTTTGCTTGAAACATTCCCTAATAAGCATCAAGAGAATGACTATTTTGTAAAGTTCAATTGCCCTGAATTCACAAGCCTTTGCCCTAAGACAGGACAGCCTGACTTTGCTACAATATACATTTCATATGTTCCAGACAAATTGATGGTTGAAAGTAAATCATTAAAGCTTTATCTTTTTAGCTTTAGAAATCACGGTGATTTTCATGAAGACTGCGTAAATATAATTATGAAGGATTTAATAAAACTGTTGGATCCAAAATACATTGAAGTTTGGGGTAAGTTTACGCCAAGAGGTGGAATATCTATAGATCCTTACTGCAACTATGGAAGACCTGGTACGAAGTGGGAAGATGTAGCACAAAAAAGGCTTTTTTACCATGATATGTACCCTGAAAAAGTAGATAACAGGTGATTTTGTGATATAATATAAATATCAGTTGACGTTAAAGGGGATGCAATTTATATGAAAATAGGGGTAATAAGCGATACACACGGCGATTATACATCGTGGGAAAAAGCTATTAGCTATCTTCACGATGCTGATTTAATATTGCATGCAGGGGATGTTTTGTATCATGGTCCCAGAAATGATATTCCGTCTGGATATAATCCTAAGAAACTTATTTCTGCCATAAATGATTGCAAAATACCTATTTTGATATCAAAAGGAAACTGTGATGCATTTGTAGACCAAATGGTATTGAACATCCCTATTCAATCGCCTTACGTCTTTGCAGTGATTGAGAATAAAAGGTTTTTAGTACAGCATGGTGACAATGTAAGCCAAGACGAAATAAAGAATTTAATTTTCAGGTACAAGCTTGATTATTTTATTACTGGACATACTCATATTCCGGAGTTGAAGAGACATGACAACTGCATAATTGTAAATCCAGGTTCTACATCTTTAAGCAAAAGAGCTGATGGAATAAATACTATAAGCATAATTGATGATGATGGCATATATATTTTAGACATAGATACAGGCAATAAGATACTTGAAATAAAAAATTAAAACCACCTAAATAGGTGGTTTTAGTCATATTTATAGGACTTTTACTATCTTTTCATATCCATTTCTCTTTAACCTTGGATAAAGCGTTTTGCTTTCATCAAAGTATCCGAGAGATATAAGCATCACTACGACCTTGTCATCAGGTATACCAAATGCTTCTTTTAACTTATCTTCCTCAAAGCCGATCATTGCATGTGAGTCAACGCCATAGTATTTTGCGGCGTACATTATGGACATGCTTAAAAGCGATGTATTTCTAACGGCAAAATTGTTCGCCTTTAAGTCTGTATTGTAAAGCATGTTTTTAGCAAAATCGATGCTACCTTGAATCTTATCATCAGGAATTCCCACATCTCTCATATACCACCAAGCAGGATTGTCTTCCTTATATGCGTTTTTATCGCCAATCATGATTAAAGTTACTGGCGCATCAAGAATTTTTGGCTGTTTCAATGCAACATCATAAAGTTTTTCCTTTGCTTCCTTTGACTTTACAGCGATTATTTCCCAAGGTTGTAAGTTGAACGCAGATGGGGCCAAAACTGCTAAGTTGATTATTTTCTTTAATGTATCTTCATCAAGTCCTTTATTTTTATCAAAGAAATTGACAGAACGCCTTTCTTCGAACACTTCTTTTAAATCTTTCATAAAATTTCCCCCTAGTTTTGAAGTTACAACTAAATTATACCACATATTTTTTGAAAAACAAAGAATTCCTATAAACATACTATGTAATATGATTAAACTAAAAAAAGTTGTATAATATATGTGGACAAATTTTTGCATTGGAGGTCTTTTTATGGATTGGAATGAGATAAGAGAAAAAGCAAGGGAAAACATGAAGGGCTATTGCAGAGGATGCAAAAGATGTGATGGCATTGCATGTGCAGGTGAAGTCCCCGGCATGGGAGGCACAGGCACGGGAAATGGATTCATTGAAAACATAAAGGCATTAGACAGATGGAAAGTCAAGCTGAAGACGCTTCACGATGTCCTAAAGCCAGACATAAACACATCTTTTCTTGGCTTTGAAGTCAAGATGCCTGTTTTTGTTGCTCCAATGACAGGACTTAAGGGAAATGCAGGTGGATATTTGTCTGAGCGTGAATACGATATGATTGTCGCAGAGGCGTGTAAAAATGTAGGAACGATATTTATGTCAGGCGATGCGAATGATATGGACATGTATCCTGCAGGCATTGATGCTATAAAATCAACAGGTGTTTTAGGTATACCATTTTCTAAGCCTCGGACAGTAGATGAGATAATAAAGAAGGCGAAAATTGCCAAAGAAGCAGGTGCTATAGCATTTGGCGTCGATGTGGATGGAGCTGGGCTTATTATGATGGTAAGAAGCGGTCAGTTTGTAGGACCAAAATCGAGAAAAGAGATCGAGACGATAACTAAAAATATTGAGCTTCCTTTAATATTAAAGGGCATCATGACGACAGAAGAGGCAGTGATTGCAGCAGAAGCAGGTGCAAAGGCAATTGTCGTTTCAAACCACGGAGGAAGAGTATTAGATCACACTATGGGAACTGCTGATGTTCTACCGAACATCGCAAAGGCTGTTGGAGACAAAATCGAGGTATTGGTAGATGGTGGCGTAAGAACAGGGATCGACGTCTTAAAGATGTTGTCATTGGGAGCAAAAGCCGTCTTGATAGGAAGACCTATAATGATTGCTGCACATGGAGGAGGAAGAGAAGCCATAGAGTTTTATCTAAATAAGGTTGCTGATGAGTTGTATCAAGCCATGATTCTCACTGGATGCAAAGGCTTAAAGAACGTGCCGGAAGTGTATAAAGCAAGCTGATATATTAAAAACAGAAATGAGGCTTTTATATGAAAAATCCCAAAGTTGATGAGTATTTAGAAAAAGTTTTATTTTTCTCAACCAAAACAATCTAAGACGAGACAGTCCAGAGTTGAAAAATACATAGAAAAAATCTTAAGTGGGAAGGGATTAAATGACTAAACGGCGGGTGTTTTCTCCTATTTTTTATTTAAATTTTTTAAACAAGTTATTCACTTTGATGATTTGATTTGATAAAATATCTTTATATATAGATATAGTTGAATATGTTCAAAGGGGGACATTGAAGTGAAAAACATTGTCATTTACGATTCTACATTGAGAGATGGAGCTCAATCACAGGGGATTTCCTTTACAGTATCAGACAAAATAAAGATTGTTGAGCTTTTAGACGATTTTGGTGTAGATTACATTGAAGCTGGAAATCCAGGTTCCAATCCTAAAGACATGGAGTTTTTTGACATTATAAAAAGAAAAAGTTTGAAAAATTCCAAGTTGATAGCATTTGGCAGCACAAGGCGGGCAAATACGGCTGTGGAGAAAGATGCTAATGTCAGTTCGCTTCTATTGGCGGAGACAGAATATGTGGCAGTATTTGGAAAGTCATGGGACTTCCATGTTAGCGAGATATTGCGAACGACTTTAGATGAAAATCTCAATATGATATATGATACGATAAATTACTTGAAAAAGCAGGGTAAAAAAGTCGTATTTGATGCAGAACATTTTTATGATGGCTTTATAGAAAATCCTGATTACGCATTGAAAACAATTCAGGTTGCGTATGATGCAGGATCAGACAGTATCTGCCTTTGTGATACAAAAGGTGGCATGTTTCCTACAGAGATATATGACATAACCAAAAAGGTTGTAGATAAATTTGATTGTGAGATAGGCATACATGCTCACAATGACAATGGTATGGCTGTCGCCAATTCTATAATGGCTGTAGAAGCAGGTGCAGTACAAGTGCAAGGAACGATAAACGGATATGGTGAAAGATGTGGAAATGCAAATCTGTGCACGATTTTGCCAAACTTGCAGTTTAAAAAAGGAATAAAATGCGTTGAAGACGACAAGATGAGAGAGCTTACGGTACTTTCAAGAAGAATAAGTGAAATAGCCAATGCTGCACCAGATGAAAGAGCACCGTACGTAGGGAGAAACGCATTTGCCCACAAGGCAGGTATGCATTCAGATGCTGTTTGCAAAAACACAAGGTCGTATGAAATCATCGATCCAGAGCTTGTTGGCAATGAAAGAGTGCTTTTATTGTCAGAGGTTGCTGGCAGAAGTGCTTTAATAGGCATAGTAAATGAAGTAGATCCAACCATAGACCGCGATTCTGATAAGACGAAAGAGATATTAGATAAGCTAAAAGAAATGGAATCTAAGGGATACAAGTACGAAGGTGCTGAAGGTTCGTTAAAGCTTTTGATATTGAAGACTTTGGGACTGTATAAACCTTCATTTAGGCTTATAGAATTTAAAGTTATAGTCAATGAACCATCTGTTGATGATGTAAATTCATCTGCCCTCATAAAAATAGAAGTAGACGGGCAAGAAGAAATAACCGCTGCAGAAGGCGACGGACCTGTAAACGCACTCGATAAGGCAGTCAGAAAGGCTTTAGAGAGGTTTTATCCAGAAGTCAAGGAGATGAAACTTACAGACTACAAAGTAAGAGTTTTAGACTCTAATTCTGCTACAGCAGCGAAAGTAAGGGTAATAATAGAATCATCCGATGGAAACGAAATTTGGAGCACCATTGGTGTTTCTACAGATATAATAGATGCCAGTTGGATAGCGCTTGTAGACTCAATAGAGTATAAACTTAATAAAAAATGATGAAAAGGGACTGCTGCACAAATGACTGAATAGTTCATAGTGCATCAGTCTTTTTTAATACGCAGTTTTACCTTGAGATGCCTTAGCATATGTAATAAAATAAATATGTGATTTAGTTTGTGGGAGTTGATAAATTGAAGGAGATATTTTTTGGGCCTTTTTGCAACAATATTAGAGATACGCTTATTGGAAAGTCTATGGAAGCTATAAGAAATGGGAAAAGGATTTTATACATATTGCCTTCCCGTGAGGCTATGTTTGATGTAAGAGATAAGTTTATTAAATTAAATGGTGGTATTGTTGATACGGATATATTAGTGTTTGAAGATCTATCGATGCTTTTGTGCGGTGATTTTATAAAAGATTACACGGTAATATCGACTTATGAGATAAAAGAAATTTTAAGAAATATCATACGGAAATCTCATTACAATGGTTATTATAGAAATGTGAAAGACAAAGCAGGATTCTTAAAATCTGTTTTAAGTTTCATAAAGACAGCGAAGAGAAACATGTTAAATCCTACTGATATCAAAAAAATCGCAAATGGCTTAGAAAAAGATGTGTTAAGAGAAAAGCTGAATAATTTAGCGGAAATTTACATTGATTATGAGGAGTACAAGAATAAAAATGGATTGATTGATGTAGACGATATTTCAGTTAAAGCCTTTCAATATGCAAATAGTTCAAATTATTTCAGTAGAATAGGAATTGTCGTAATAGACGGCTTTATAAATTTAGACGGTGTAAATATGCAATTATTGAGGAAGATGGCCTTAAATGGCGATTATGATATTTACGTGAATATTCCATTTAAAAATGAGTACAATGAAATCTTCATAAAAAACGGCATCGTGAAAGATTTATTGGAGATTGGATTTAGGCTAAATGAAATGATGGAAGAAAGTATAGATGGCAGCAATGCTGAGAAAGTTTCTAAATATTTGTATTCAGGGAAAGAGATTATTAAAAGCGTAGACGGCACTCTTATGATCCTGAATAGTCCTTCCATAGAGCATGAAGTAAGAGAAGCTGCAAGGATAATAAAGAAGAAGATAGTATTTGAGAAAGTAAAACCTGAAAATATTGCTGTATTTGTGAAAAATATTGATGACTACAGAGAAAGCATAATTGATATTTTTGACGAGATGGGCATTCCTTTAAGGTTTAATGATGGCAAGAAATTAATATCAATGATGATTGCCGGTGATATTTACAGTTTGATCACATATAAGATAAATCATGATTTTAAAAGCTTTGACAGCATAATGAAATCAAAGTATCTGATGCCTAATGAAATAATTGACGTATACAATAAAGCATCAAAACTGATAGATGTATCTCATAGCAATTATGAAGAAGAATTTTTATCTGCATTAAACGACGACGAGTTTGAAAGATTAAAAAAATACATCAATATGCTTGTAGATTTCAAGGAAAAGCAGTATAAAGATACAAGTGAATTTCTGGATAGTATTTTAAATGTCATTGAGATGCTTAAAATCGATTCAAACATAATGTCGTTGTACGAATCAGGCATTATAGATGGAAGGAATTTTGTATACAGTTTAAAAGCGTTAGAAGCGATGAAACAAATTTTAAAGAATGTTATGGAATTAAAAAGGCTGTATGGTGAAACTTCTTCTGACGACATTGAGACTATTCAAGAGGACTTATTAGACATGATGGTAAACTGCGATATAATGATTAAAAATCTTGACATTGAAGGTGTTAAGGTGGTAAATCCGGATTTGGCAAGAGGTCAGAAATACGATGCAGTGTTTATCCTTGGTGCAAATGAGGGGGATTTTCCAACTACATCTTCTATCAATCCGATTTTTGATTTGCAGGATGAAGCTTATTTGGGAAATAGCCATCTCTATGTTTTTAGCCGAAACTTCGAAATAGAAAGGGAGAAAATAAGATTTAATGCCTGCATCGCTTCTTCTTTAGGTGATGTTTATATATCGTACAGAACGACAGATGAAGAAGGCAATAAAATGATTAAATCACCATTTGTATATGAGATTGAAAGTCTTTTTGATGAAATATCATTAGGAAAAATAGTTGCTCCTATTGTTTACATGAAAGATAGATTTACCTATAATCTAAATAATTTATCCAGCGAAGATGAAATAATGTATTTTTTGGCAAATTCGAAATGCGATGATGTTGACTTGAACATTTTGTCAGGCAGGGAAAACCTTACAAAAACGTACCAGCATATTAAATATTTATCATCATTAGAGAGAAAAAGAATGACAAGCAATGAAATAAATGAGTACACAGGGAAAATACATAGAGAGGAAAATTTAAAGATACTTGATGAAATTCACTTAAGCGCGTCAAGCTTAAACAGTTATGTTGCTTGTCCTTTTAGGTTTTTTGTGGAGACGCTTTTGGATATCAAAGTTTCAGATGAGTCAATTGAATTCAAGAAAAACATGGGCTCTACATACCATGAGATTTTGATGAAATATTACAGTGAAAATAAAGATCTCTACGATGTGAATGAAGAAAGGCTTAAAGATGTGATTGATAAAATCTGTGAGAATTTAGATGGAATTAAGAATGATATTATACTTGAAAAGTTTAAAAAAGAGATGTATGACACTATATTTAAGCTTATAGTAGATGATATATCAAATAGGCTTAATTATTACAAGAAGATTGGTGCTGAGCTTATTCCTTTAATGTTTGAAAAGAAATTCGAGATAGACAGTCATTACGGTGGTTACAGGTTTTACGGCAAGATAGATAGAATCGATTTAGAGCGAAGCATAGATGGTAATTTGACGGGGAAATACCTTATATACGATTATAAGTTAGGGGCAGTAGGAGGGCTAAGGCAGTGCATAGATGGTTTGGATTTTCAATTGCCCACGTATTACATGGCTGCAGAAGAAATTCTAATAAATGAGCTTGGCATCAAAAATCCATCCTGTTTAGGATTGCTCTACTACAGCGTAGAAAATATCAAAAGAAATGGGATTATGCTTTATGAATACAAGAAATACCTTTTTAAGGGAAATGCAGGCCCGAGAGATGTATTAAGCAAAAGTAGCTTTGATGTAATAATGGAATGGATCGAAAAAAAGGGAATTGAAAATGTAGGCAAAATGATGACAGGTTCTTTTAATCTGCCTGAAGAATGTCCATACGATGATTCTAATATAAGATGTCCTTATGTATCAATATGCAGGTATGATAAAAGTGAAAGTAAAAGAGGTGTAAATGGTGTGTAGTGTGTTGATTGAAGAAGATCTAAGCCAAGAGCAATCACGAGCTCTTGATATAAGTAAAAACGTAGCATTAAAAGCCGGTGCTGGTTCTGGCAAGACGAGAGTATTGACTAAAAGGTACATAAAGCTTTTGAATGATGTGACTGATATCAAGATTGACAATATCGTCGCAATAACATTTACTCGGAAAGCTGCTGCTGAAATGAAAGAAAGGATAAGAAAAGAAATAGAATCACTGTGCAAATCAGATAAGGATGGCAAAAAATGGACTGTATTTAGAGATTCACTGATATTTGCCAACATCGATACTATTCACGGTTTTTGCGAGAAAATGATAAGAGATAATTTTGTCGAAGCCTCAGTCGATCCTACGTTTTCTATTATGGATGAGGCGGAGGTTAGCACAGCAGTTAAAAAGATGGCGGAAATTGTGACAGGTGAAGTGATAAACGATGAAAAAAATAAATATATGTTAGCAACTGCATTAAAAAAATATCCTTCAAAGATATTTACGGGAAAAATGTTTCAATCTGAGGTAATAAGCTTATATTTCCGCATGAAAGAAGCTGGACTATCAGTTGAAGACATAAAATTGTCTTATGAAAGCGATGAATCAACAAAGGCCATGGAAAATTTGGCGCTTATAATCTTAGAGAAAATAGAGGAAAATTATAAGGCATTCAAATCAAGCAAGAATTTGCTTGACTTTAACGACTTAGAGACGATTGCGCTAAAACTTCTTTCTAACGATATCATAAGAAACGATTATTTTGAAAGGTACAGATATATTCTCGTAGATGAGTTTCAAGATACGAATCGCCTTCAAAAAGAGATTATTTTAAAGCTTACTGAGAAAGATGGTAAGATTCCAGATGGCAAATTGTTTATTGTAGGAGATATAAAACAGTCAATATACGGTTTTAGAGGGACGGATTTTAGGATATTTGATGAGTTTTGCAGAAAAATAGAAGCAGATGGAAAAGTGCTTAATTTAAGCAATTGCTACAGAAGCACAAAAAACATCATATCAACAATCAATGACGTCTTTAAAAATTTGATAGAGCCTTACGAAGAATTGAAGTATCAAAGCTTTGCTGACGAAGGCCCTAAAGTAGAACTCATCACTTACAAAAAAGATGATATAGTTAATGAAAAGAATGAAAGATATAAAAAGATAAAACAACTTTTGAAAGACGATGACAATAAAGGAAAGCTTAATGAGTTGCTGATGGAAGACGGAGCTTTGGCTAATTCAAGAAAGGATTTTCAGGGCAAGATTATAGCAGGTAGGATTTTAAAGCTTGTAGGCGAAGGATTTGAATATAAGGATATTGCTGTACTTTTAAGAAGCAGGTCAAGTCTTAAAAGCATTGAAGGTGCACTTGCGGATTGCGGCATACCGTATTGCATCATAGGTGGGATTGGATTTTGGGATAAAAGGGAGATAATTGACATCATTTCGGTTTACAAATTGGCTTTTGACACATCGGATGAAATTGCGCTTCTTACAGCTTTAAGATCGCCTATTTTTGGATTTAGCGATGATGATTTATTTGCGTTCATGAATATATACAATGGCCAATGCATAGATGATCCGCTGGAAGCTTTAAAAAATTTTTCTCCGAAGTGCGGTGACGATAAATGGGTCATAAAAAGAGCTTGCAACATTTTGGATAAGATTTCGAAGATGAGGGGTGTATACAACCCATACGAAATATTCAAGATGATTTTAAAAATCACAGAGTATAAAAAACTTTTGATTTCATTGCCAAATGGGTATCAAAAATTCAGAAATGTTGAGAAGTTAGAGAGTATAATCAAAAGCTTTGAAGAGAAACGCATACTCGATTCAAAAGATTTGATTGAGTATTTAGATGCTTTGAAAGAGTCATCAGGGCTTGACTCTGAAGCTTTTTTGGATACTGAAGAAAGCAATGCTGTTAAGATTATGACTATTCATTCATCAAAAGGTCTGGAGTTTGATGCTGTAATAATACCTGACATGGATAAAGCTACTGATGGCATATCGGTGAGAAAGGCTCCTTTATTTATGCTAAGCGAAGAAGGCTACATTTTTTGTATAGGTGTCAATGATGATGGAGATTTGGATAAATCGGCAAACAGCTTATACAAAGAGGAATATGACAGGTATCTTGAAAAGGAAAATATGGAGAGCAGGAGACTTTTTTATGTAGCTTCTACAAGGGCAAAGAAGTTTTTAGCGTTTATAGGGCAAATGAAAGATAATATAGACGACATTGACGAAGATAGCAAGCTTAACTCATTTATGAAACAGTTGCTATTTGCTATTAAAGATGGCTGTTCTAACATAGACTACATTGATGGTAGTTGTTTACAATCATATGCAAAAAGCAAGCCTTATGATGTAAAAGAATTGGATGAAAATGTAAATAAAATGAAATTATTTGGTGGGTTGATAGATAAAATGCCTCTTAGCGTTAAAGGCAACGTTTCTGTAACTGCATATATTGATTATCTGACGTGTCCTATGTTCTACTATTACAAACATATTGTATCGCTTACTGACGAGTATGTTGAATTAGATGGAAACAGTGATGATATTTATTCAGAAAGCGATGACAAAATAAGTGCTTTAGAAAGAGGGACGATTGTTCATAAAATACTTGAAACTTTAGATGATGATGACTATATTGATGTAAGTAATGTAAATGATGAAATCATCAAAAGGTATATTGACAATTACTACATGCTTAGAGATAAACATAGAAAGAAGATAAGTGGCAGATTATTAAAAAGATTGAAGGAATACAAATTTAGGGTGCCTATAGATGACAACATAAATTTAAACGGAGTAATTGATAGAATTGATATATACGAAAATGATGGAAATATTGAATCGTACATTTTTGACTATAAGACAAACAAAATAGATAGCGATGATGATTTGGAGAAAATAGCTAGACATTACACACCACAGATTCATGTTTATTCGCATGTTTTAAGGCGTTTAAAAACTATAAGTGGTTTTTCTCAAACTTTGAAAGGTGCTTTTTTGTACTTTTTAGATGTAGGCAAATACGTTGAAGTTGACATTTCTGATCTTTATATCATGGAAACATTAGAGAAAATCCTTAAGGCTACACCATTTTTATTAGGTGCTAAAGGGATTGAAGAATATGTCAGCCGAAAAAGGGAATATTGCAGTATGTGTTTATACAACAAAATTTGCAGATAGTATTGGATTTTCGTCTGTAATATGTAATAATATGGTTAAGTATTATTTAATGGGGGGTGGGTAGATGACAGACCCAAGGCTAAAAAAGCTTGCAAATCTATTGGTGAATTACTCTACAAAAGTCAAAAGAGGAGATTTTTTATTGGTTCAAGCAGGAGATATTGCTATACCATGGATAAGCGAAGTAGTTAGGGAGGCAGTTAAGGCAGGGGCCCATGTTGAGACATTGGTTGACATTCTTGATGTGTCAGAGATTATTTTAAAAAACTCTACCGATGAGCAACTTCTTATGGAAAAATATATTCAGAGAATTGCTCTTGAAAAAGCCGATGTGTGGCTTACTGCGTGGGCTAACAAAAACACAAAAGCTAATTCGAATGTAGATCCAGCTAAGCTTAAGTTGGCGACAAAAGGAGCGTCTTCATGGAGGAAAGTTTACTCTGAAAGAATGGGCAATGGTTCTTTAAGGTGGTGCGGCACACAATATCCTACGCAGGCAGATGCACAGGAAGCTGAAATGAGCCTAAGTGAATACGAGGATTTTGTTTACGGCGCAGGTTTATTAGACAGCGATGATCCTATATCATTATGGCAAAAAATACGCATGGAGCAAGATATATGGATTGATTATCTAAATAAAAAGTCAGAATTGCATATAGTATCAGAGGGAACTGACATATACGTCAATACGTCAGGTAGGAAGTGGATAAACTGCAGTGGTACAGAGAATTTTCCTGATGGAGAAATTTTTACATCACCTGTTGAAAACAAAATCAATGGTCACATCACTTTCAGCTTCCCAGGAATATACATGGGTAAAAGCATAGAAGGTATATACCTGGAAGTTGAGAATGGACTTGTCGTAAAAGCCACAGCAGAAAAAGGTGAAGATTTATTGCACGCTTTGATGGACACAGATGAAGGTGCAAAACATTTTGGAGAAGTAGCCATAGGCACCAATTACGGCATACAAAAATTTACGAGGAATATGCTTTTTGATGAGAAAATAGGAGGCACAGTGCATATGGCGTTAGGTGATTCTATGCCTGAAGCAGGTGGGAAAAATCGTTCTGCTATCCATTGGGATATGCTTTGCGACATGAGGCAAGGTGGGGAAATATACGCAGACGGTGAACTTTTCTATAAAGATGGCCATTTTATTAAAAGTGTTTTGTAAGCTAAAAAAAGGCGTTGGCATGAAGCCGCGCCTTTTTAATATTATACTGTAGGTTCTTGCTTATCGAGTACAAATACACCTGGTACTAAAAGCAATATTATGACAATTATCAAAACTATCCATACCCAGTAATAGTCGTCTTTTGGTTTCTTCTTGCAGTCAGTTCCAGACATTACAATACCCCCTTTTTTATATAAATGGGAACAGATACAATAACATATTATGATAAAAAAATATTTTTGTTACGGTATAAAATATTCCCTGTTTCTACAAATAATGATATAATGTTTATATCAAATGTTAAAATTTCTTGTCGTTTTTTCGATATAATGTATGGAACTTAGATATGTAAGGAGGTCAATAATGCTAAATCGATGCTTCTGTGGGGGAGACGTAAAGATAGAGATGGCAGAATATGTGTTGATGAAGGGGAAAAAGACGGTAGTTTATAAAAATGTTCCAACTTACGTTTGTCAAAAATGCGGTGCTAAATATTATGACACAGAAGTATTGGATAAATTACTGAAAAAAGAAGAAAGAAAGTCTCTTTTTGGCTTGATTAAAGCGTGATCTTTAAGGTGTAAGGGAATGAAAATAGTCGTTAATAAAGAAGATGCTTATTTGACATTGAAAGAGTTTTTACTAAATAAAGGTTTTTCTCCAACTCTAATAAGAAAGTACAAAAATCGTGGTAAGATGCTTGTAAATGGAGAAATTTCAATAGTTAACAGGATTGTCTTTGAAGGAGACACTGTGGAACTTTTGCTAGATGATGAAAACACATCAGTAAGTCCTGAAAAAATGGATTTACATATATGCTATGAGGATGAAGACATTTTGGTTGTCAATAAAGATGCTGGTATAGTTGTCCACCCTACAGCCGGGCATCCTGATGGTACACTTGTAAATGGTGTTGCTTGGTATTACGAAAAAAATAACATTAAGGCGCCAATAAGGCCTGTCAATAGGCTAGACAGAGATACATCTGGCTTAATCATTTTTGCAAAAAATCCTTTTATGCAAAATTATCTTCAAATTGTCTGCCCTATGAAAAAATTATACATTGCAATAGTCGAAGGAGATATGGATGGCAGAGGAACGATAGATTTGCCTATAAAAAGAAAACCAGGCAGCACCATTGAGCGAATGGTAGATGATGAAGGAGATACGGCAGTGACAGATTTTTATGTACTAAAAAGAAGCGAAAAGTTAAGCCTTGTAAAGTTAGAATTAAAGACAGGCAGGACGCATCAAATAAGAGTTCATTTAAGCCATATAGGACATCCCATAATTGGCGATACGTTATATGGTTCGGATACCTCTTATATAAAAAGGCAGGCACTCCACGCTTATAGACTTACATTTAGGCAGCCTTTTATTGGAAAGTGCATCTCTCTCTATTCGCCAATTCCGGATGATATGAAGGCTGTTTTAAAGAATGCCTTCTAAGTCAAAATCAGGAATAAAGCTTTCTGATGCACTTTCATCATCCTGGACAAACCCGTTTTCCAGACCTATTTCAAAGAAATATTCTATAGCTTCTTCATATTCTCTATTGCTTATCCTTTTATTTAATTCTTGGTATTTATTTGCGTTGTAATACGGTGTATATTGTCCCATAAGGCTTATATACACTTCGTTAGATAGATTATCCTTTATCCATTTCAGTATCTTTTTTGTCTCATCTAATTTCCCTGGCAATATTAAATGGCGTATAATTATTCCCTTTTTCATTATGCCGTCGTTATCAAAGACAGGGTTACCTACCTGACGATACATTTCTAAAATCGCCTTTGTAGCGTACTCAAAATAATGTGATGCTTTAGAGTATTTTAAAGCAGATTCATCACTGTAATATTTTAGATCAGGCAAGTATATATCTATGAGCCCTTCTAAAGTCTTTAGAGATTCTACATTTTCATACGCATTTGAGTTGTAAACTATAGGTATACTAAGTCCATTATTTCTAGCTTTAATAATAGACTCTTTTATTTTTGGAACATATATTGTAGGAGACACAAGATTGATGTTGTGAGCACCTGCTTTTTCTAAATTCATAAAAATATCTGCAAGCTTTTCTGGTGAAACACTTACTCCAAAATTCCCTTGGCTGATTTTGTAGTTTTGGCAAAATACACATCTTAAATTGCAGCCTGTGAAAAATACTGTTCCAGACCCTCTGCTGCCACTTATGCAAGGCTCTTCCCACTCATGAAGATATGCTTTTGCTACCTTTATTTCACTTGACATGCCGCAAAAGCCTACTTTTGCACTGCGATCAACATTACAATTTCTTGGACATATATTGCATACTTCTGATACCATTTAAAACACCTCATAAGTATTTTAACATATTTATTATACAAACAAAGTATGAAAATTTCTTTAAAACTTATAGTTAAATTATAACTTTTTGCCAACAAAATGAATCGACGAAGTGTCTATAGATTGTATTAGTTCAGATTGAGGAGGTAAAAAATTGCATGACGAAAAACAAAAAAATGACGATGAATTTATAAAAATATATATGAAGTACAAAACACCTGTGTATTTTTATGTTTTATCTATCTTGAAAGATGCTGGACTTTCAGAAGACATCATGCAAGAAACATTCATAAGAGTGAGAACAAACATCTATAAATATGGCTCTATTAATAATTTACGAACATGGATAATGAAAATTGCTCGGAATCTTGCTCTGAATTGTTTGCGGGATAGAAAGTTTGAATTATTAAATTATGAAGAAATAAATGCTAATGTTGAAGAAGCTGTAAATGTTGATGAGTTTGTTACGGATTCTATAATGATAAATGATGTGCTGAATTATCTCAGTAATGATGAGAGAGAAATATTTTCGCTACATGTCTTTGGATGTTATACACATAGAGAAATCAGTGAGATTTTGAATATTCCACAAGGTACCATACGGTGGAAATATTCCATAATCAAGAAAAAACTTCGTAAATTATTAAAAAAATATTAGGAGATGATATTATGAAGTTGTATTACTTTTATAAGGAATGTCGCAAGTATGCTAATGAGCATACGCCTGATGTATTAGAAAAGGTATTGAAAGCACCTTTAAACGAAAATACAGAAAATACAAGCGTAGAGTGTCAAAAAAGATCAGTATGGAATTATTTATTGACATCATTCATAGCAGCGGCTATTTTAATGTCTTTATCAATAATATTTGTTAATATACATTTTTGGGGATCAAATAAGGAAAATGGAATAGTTCCTAAGGTTACTTTAAGTCCATCGTATAATATTGTCTATGCTATGCAAAAAACTTATGACAATATTAAAACTATTGTAATTGAGGGCAAAGAGATATCAAAAAACATGAAGACAAATGTGGTTTTATCTAATAATTCCTGGAAAGAAATATATGCTGGCCCATTAAACTATCGATATGAAACGCCTGATTTTATAAGAGTCGTAAATGGCGATAAGTCATGGAATTATTACAAAGACTTAAATCGCATTGAAATAATTCCTTCAGATCCATCTGGCTCACCTTTCTTAGCCCTTAAATCAAAAATAGATGATATAGCAAAAAATGATAGTTATAAATTGGTAGGCAGCGAGAAAATAGATGGAATTGATACCAATGTAATTGAAGTAACATCAGGTAATTCTAAGGATGATAGCTGGGTAGAGACTTATTGGATAGATAAAAAGACAAATTTCATTTTAAAACAAGAAACTCTCCATAACGATATTAAAACAATAATAATGTATAAGACATATTTTGCTTCTGACATTGACAAGGAAAGTTTAAAACCTAATTTTCCTTCAAACGTTCCTGTAATTGATAGATTAACCGAGTTTGATATTTTTCATTCGATTAATGATGCACAGAAGGCTATTAACTTTGATATAATTGTACCAGATAAGATTCCTAAAGGTTTTAAGCTATTTGAGGTACGGAAATATAAAAATGAAAATGCTATTGAGCTTGACTACTACAACGAGGATTTTACAAAATTTATATTTATACAAGAATACCATAAAGATAAGACAACTGTAAATATTATGTCAAATTTAAATGACGACGTATTAAAACAATTGAAGGATGATTTGAACAAGTAGACAAAAATATTTTTATTGACATAAATTAAATAATAAATGATATCTAAAGCAAGAGAAGGAGTGAGAGAAAATATATTTTCACTTCTTCTCTTGCTTTGTGGTCCTTATCTTTAAGATTGAAAAACCTGATCTAACGGTTTTTCACCCCATACTGCAACTGGACCAGCGTTGTATCTTTTTACAAGGTGATCTGAGCTTATATTTCCGAAAATCCCGTCTACAGTTATATCGTCCCAGGATTGAAAAGACATTAAAGCACTTTTAGTTTCTGGTCCAAATATGCCATCTGCTTCGCAGTGACAGCTTGAAATTAAATAGTATCTGCCGACGGCGTTTAATGCATACTGCATTCTATACACATCTTGTCCCGTATTGCCTTCAGTTAATGTACGTGTAAAAGGATATGTCATTCTTTTCACCTCACTTTCATTATTTTTAAAAGGAATTCATCGACCGATTTACCTTCTATATATAAAAGAGTGTTTTATTTTTGAAATACAACCTTTGCTAAAGTATTTTTAAAATTTAATGTCTGTATAATGGGGTTAAATCCCTCAGCTTAAGCTGAAACCTTTAGGTCAACGAATAAAAATAAATAATCACTTCTAGTAAAAAATAAA
>NZ_JBPODR010000010.1:0-93443 GCF_051201035.1 Thermoanaerobacterium thermosulfurigenes | reverse complement strand
TTCTATGTTGTGTTTTTCTAATATTTGTGGGTCTAATTCTAATGAGTTTATGATGTTTCTTTTGTTTCTCATTCCCATGCCTGTTGTGGCCCATGGTTTTTCTTCTATTTTGTTTTCTTCTTTTTTTAGCATGTCAAAGTCTACTGGTTCCATCATTTGCCCTAACATGCCGTCTCCTAATATCATTACAGGGTTTCTGTATTTGTCAGCTATGTGGAATGCTTGTTGTACTAGTTCTGCCATTTCTTGTATTGTTGATGGTGCCAAGACTATGAGTTTGTAGTCTCCATGTCCTCCGCCTTTTGTGGCTTGAAAGTAGTCTGATTGGGATGGCTGTATTCCGCCTAATCCTGGTCCGCCTCTCATTATGTTGGCTATTACGCATGGTACTTCTGCCCCTGCTATATATGATATTCCTTCTTGCATTAGGCTTATCCCTGGGCTTGATGATGTGATAAGGACTCTTGCTCCCGCTCCTCCTGCTCCGTATACCATGTTTATTGCTGATACTTCGCTTTCTGCTTGTAAGAATACTCCTCCTACTTCTGGCATTCTTTTTGCCATGTACGCTGTTACTTCGTTTTGTGGTGTTATTGGATATCCGAAATAATGCCTGCACCCGGCTTGTATTGCAGCTTCAGCCAGCGCTTCATTTCCTTTCATGAGTACTTTTGCCATATCTATCCCCCTCTTATTTTATAACTGTTATGACTGTGTCTGGGCACATTATTGCACAAAATCCGCAGCTTATGCATTTTTCTATGTTTTCTTCTTTTATCATGGCTGGGTGGTATCCTTTTATGTTTAATTTGTCTTTGTCCATTTCTATTATGTGTCTTGGGCATGCTTCAACGCATAGTTCACAGCTTTTGCATAAGTTTTCGTTAAATATGACTTGCTTCAATCTCATCATCTCCATCATATTTTATATTACCTTATTCATACACTTTTGCTTCTTCTTCTCCACTTAAGACACGGTACGCTCCTTCGGCAAGTGCTTGCATCTCATCTTCTCCTGGATAAACATACACAGGAGCTATAAAATTAACTCTACTTGAAATGCGCTTTACAAAATCTTCATTGTATGCTATACCACCTGTAATTCCTATAGCATCAACTTTGTCGTTTAAAGCTACAGCCATCGCTCCAATCTCTTTTGCTGTCTTATACGCCATTGCATCAAGAATCAATTCCGCACTCTTATTGCCATTTTCTATCATTCTGTATACTTCTTTTACGTCATTTGTATTAAAATGTGCTACTAAACCGCCACCACCCAATATCTTCTTTTTCATTTCTTCAAGAGTATATTTGCCACTGTAGCACAATCTCACAAGTTCCAATGACGGAAGTCCTCCTGCTCTTTCAGGTGAAAATGGCCCCTCCCCATTTAAAGCATCATTTACATCTATTACATAACCATGTCTATGAGCTCCAACCGAAATTCCTCCGCCTAAATGTGCAATTATAAGGTTGACATCCTCGTATTTCTTTTTTAAATCAGAAGATAAACGCCTTCCAATGGCTTTTTGATTTAATGCATGAAATATGCTGGATTTTTGGATTTCAGGTATTCCCGTTATTCTGGCGACATCGTCTAATTCATCTACGACAACTGGATCAACTATAAATGCAGGTATACCGTGATTTTTAGCTAATTCGTATGCAATAATTCCTCCAAGGTTTGAGGCATGTTCACCTCTTTTAGCTTCTTTTAAATCTGATATCATTCTTTCGTTTACAATGTAAGTACCACTTTTTATCGGCTTTAATAGACCGCCTCTTCCGACAATTGCATTCAATTTTTCCATGGAAAAATTCTTTCTATGAAGCATTTCTAAAATAGCATTTTCTCTAAATTCCAACTGTTCAAATATAGTTTTATATTGACTAAGCTCAGAAACGCTATGTCTCAATGTTTCTGTAAACAAAGCTTTTTTATCTTCAAAAACTGAAATCTTTGTTGATGTAGAACCAGGATTTATTGCAAGAATTAAAAACAAAAGAATTCCCTCCATAAGCTTAAACTTTTTTTATGAAATTATCTCTAATTCCCGCTATAGTTTTAATTCTTTCTTCAGCTACCATATCGGCAGCAATACAAGTTGGAATATTTTCTTGCTTTGATTTTTGTATGACTTTTTTTACATTGTCATATACCATAGAAACTTTTCTCATTGCCCGTTCTTTGTTATAACCAGATGGATGTAATTCCTCAGCTACATTTATGACACCACCTGCATTGATAATAAAATCAGGTACATAGAGTATTCCTTTTTCTTGTAGGATTTCTCCATGTTTTTCTTCCTTCAATTGATTGTTTGAAGACCCTGCGACAATTTTACATTTTAGATGCGGTATTGTCTCATCATTTATTACAGCACCAAGTGCACATGGTGCAAATATGTCACAATCAACACCGTATATATCATCAGGTTTTACATACTCAGCATTAAATTCACTGGCGGCTCTTTTTACATTATCTTCAAAAATATCTGTGATTATTAATCTTGTTCCCACATCATGCAAGTATTTTGCTAAATTATATCCAACATTCCCAACACCTTGAATAGCAACTGTTTTACCGCTTAATTCAGTAGTTCCAAATACTTCTTCACAAGCTGCTTGAATGCCTCTAAACACCCCGTATGCTGTAAAAGGAGACGGATCACCACTTTTCTCAGCAAGTCCCGCAACATAATTTGTCTCCATACTTATATAATCCATGTCTTTCATATTTGTCCCAACATCTTCGGCGGTTATATACCTTCCATTAAGCCCCTCTATAAACCTGCCTAAGCTTCTAAATAATGCTTCACTTTTATCCTTTCTTGGATTTCCAATTACAACAGTTTTTGCGCCACCAAGATTTAGACCAGCGGCCGCATTCTTGTAAGTCATGCCTCTTGCAAGCCTTAATGCATCATTTATCGCGTCTTCCTCTGTATCATAAGTCCACATCCTGCATCCACCTAATGCAGGACCCAATGTTGTATCATGTATTGCTATCACAGCTTTTAGATCAGATGTTTTATCATAACACAATACAACGTTTTCATAGTCAAACTCTCTCATTGTTTTAAATAATTCCATACAAATCACTCCTCTTAATTAATATTTTAAGCAATTATATGTTTTTATCTGATGCCACAATTGAAGCAAGCAATATTGAATTAAATTTAGATTCTTTGGAGTCAGATCTTGATGTTAAAATAACCGGTTTTTTTGCTCCAACGATTATTCCAGCTATCCTTTTATTTGCAATAAATGTGATAGCCTTGTAAAGCATATTGCCAGCTTCTATATCAGGTACGATGAGAATATCTGCATTACCTGCAACAGTGCTAATTATACCTTTGTGATAAGCCGACTCAATAGAAAGCGCGTTATCTAATGCCAACGGCCCATCTACTATCATGCCTTTAAATTGACCTCTATCGCTCATCTTTGCTAAAATTGCAGCATCAATCGTCGCCTGCATAGCTGGATTTACCATCTCTACAGCAGCAAGTACAGCTACCTTTGGATCGCGTATACCTAACTTTTTCGCCACGTAAGCTGCATTGTATATTATATCAATCTTTGCTTTTAAATCAGGTGATATGTTCATCGCTGCATCGCTTAAAAGCATTAATCTATTAAACGAAGATTCAAAAACAGCTACATGACTTAGTAATCTATCTGACCTTAAATCAAATTCCTTGTCTAAAACGGCTTTTAATATTACTGATGTTGGCACCAATCCCTTCATAATCATGTCTGCTTGCCCATCACTTACAAGTTTTGCTGCCGCTCTACAAGCTTTCTCATCATCCTTTACATCTATAATCTCATGATCTTTTAAAGGCATCGAAATAGAAAGTGCAAGTCTTTCTATCTCTGACTTATCCCCTACTAAAACAGCTTTTATTATTCCTTTTTCATAAGCATCTTTCACAGCTAAAAGCACATCGACATCAGCCGCTTGTGCAACAGCCACGATCTTGGGATTCAAATCTTTAACTGCCTCATACATTTCTTTAAAACTCTTCACCAAAAGCACCTTCCATATTTTCTCTATACTTATATTTTAAAATAGCGAGAAAAATTATTATTTTATAAATGTTTATTTTATAAATGTTTATTGCTTAAAATTTTTTAATTCTTACAATTTATATTTAATATATTCTCCATTTATTTTAAAATTCCTTCTTAGTTTTATAAAATTTTATAACTTTTATAATGCAAAATTGGGATTCCATCTCATGATACGTCCTCATGGTACGTCATAACCATTTGACTTATCAATAACCATCACTTAAAGCAATGTATCTCACACCGTGGAAAAACTTTTTCCAAATACCTTCTCATTTCAATATAATCTCTCTAAAGACAAGAAAGGTCTTTAGTGCCTATGCATAATTTACTTTAATAAATCATTTAAGTTTTTTCTTTCTAAGTTGAAATTTCTCTCAATAACAATCTTGTTGTTTGCCTTATCCAAAAATTTTTCCCTTTATCCAATTACATTACCATCTTTTTAAAACATACCTTTTACAACATATAAGTGAAAAATCTATATAAAATTTATCTTCAAAGTCTACAGGGACATTTAAAACAAAATGATAATACATTGAATGTTACATAGAATTATTTATTTTATTTGTACATATTATTTACTATAAATGATAGGCAGGAGGGGATATTTATTGCTATTTAAAAAGTATCATAAAGTAGCAATTCCTATTTTATTATTAATAGCCATAAGCATCTGGGGAATATTGTTTTTCAATAAAACATTATCTACTGTAGCAGACAACAAAGAAGAAATAAAGCCCTTTTTAGATGCTTTCTTTGAGTCAAGAGGAAGTGTACTTTTAAGCGGAAATATTAAAGACATAGAGAAATATTACGATGTTGCTAACACATATGGCAAATGGGCTCTTGAACATGAAAAAAGAAGAATTGATTATGTAAAAGGATGGTCTGAAAAAAGAAATCTTAAATTCGTAGAATCACAATCAATTTATAGAATCAAAAGTTTAAAAGTTGGCGAACAGTCTATATGGCTCTATTTGGTAGAGACGATGAAGATGGGCTACGAGTACAATGTAAAGCCCGATTTAATAAATTACATGGGACTGGGAATTCGACATTCCATTCAGTTGGTTAAAATCAACGGCAACTGGGTGATACGCCGCGATTGGTACTACGATCCATTAGATGAAGATTCAGCATTTATAGATATTAGCCCTGCTGACGGAATAGCCACAGAAATATCGCCAACCAATACTACGCCTGCAGGTGATAGTCAAAATCAGAAAAAAGGAAATTACGATAGAGAAGGCGCTGTAAGGTATGCTGATACATACGCTGGTGCTGCATGGGGTAGCGGAAATAACTATGAATACAACAAAAAATACAGAGATTATAATGGCGTTGGTGGCGACTGCACAAATTTCGCTTCACAAGTCTTGTATGAAGGCGGTGGACTAAAAATGGACTACGTCTGGAACTTTAATGGCCGTGACTCTAGTACAGCATGGGCACAAGCTCCTGCACTCTTTAACTACCTTATATACAATGGAAAAGGAAGGCTAATTGCACAAGGTACATACACAAACATGGTAAAACCATCGGATTCACACCCTGCAGGAGCAATACGGGAACTTAAAAAGGGTGATCTCATTTGCTATGAAGAAAAAGGTACAATTGTTCATTTTGGCGTTGTAACAGGTTTTGATTCTTACGGAATTCCTGTTGTAAACACACATACATCTGACAGATACCATGTTCCATTTGATTTAGGATGGGATAAAAAGGTTATTTATAGATTCATTCACATAAATGATTAAAGAGAGGCCAAATCCTCTCTTTAATCATTTATGTCTGATCAAGGCTCGTAAGAACATCATCAAAAACGTCTATCCTGCATTTTTGATTTTTTAAATCCCAATGTGTACATATTTCACAGCTTCTTGATGATGAGTCTGCTATAGACATCATTGAAGCCTTGCCTAAAGAATCATCATAGCTAAAATCAGGACACATTTCACCTACCGCTTTTAACTGATCTCTGTTAGCCATTTGTATCACCGCCTGTACTTCTTTTTATTGCACTTTCTATGTCTTCTGGTGTCATTCCAGTTGCATCAATTATTGGCGATTTTGTGTACGTATTTTCAAATCCAAGCATGTCTTTGTGCTGTCCTGTTATTACAATTGCATCATAATCATTGACGTTAATACCGCTTAAATTGCTATCTTGCTCAAGATTTACTACATTATATCCTTTACCAGTAAGGTATCTTTTTACATTTGAAAGCTCTCTTTCAACGGCTATCTTTTTCCCCATTAAAAACACCTCCAATAGCGAATACATAATTATTATTAGTTTAATGTACCTTTTTATTCGCATAGGAGGACTATTAAAAGCGATAAAAACATTAAAAACGCGGCTGCCATCAATAGCACTTTTCCCCATTGTGTCATATAAATAAAATCATATCTTTTTTCAGGAAGTTCAAGGTTTCTAAATATTCTACTGATAGTCCTCATATCGTTAAACCAATATGATACGTACAAAAAACCTCCAATAAGCCCCACAATACATCCGACAATAAAAAAATAATTGCTGTAACTTACATACGTAGAATGTATTCCATTTAAGGCAATATTAACAATAACAGTAATAAAAGATAAAATTATACCAAGTAAAATACCTTTCAAACTAACAACTCCTAAATATCTTAGTATCTACTTTTTTCTCTTTTGAATAATTATATCATATTTTTCTCGAAGATTATTACCTCATTTAATCTTTAACAAGTGTATAAGTCAAATCGAATTTATTTATATACCAAATAATATCTTATAATTCTATCAGCGTATTCTGCTCTTTTATCCCATGAATTTTCTCGCGCTACTTCCATAAGCTTTTCTTTTTTCACGACGCTAACATTTTCGATGGCTTTCTTTATCAAATATGCAAATTCTTCCTTATCATTGGCAACGTAAATGCCATCGCATTTTATGATAGATGGCAATTTGGAAGAAACGATTTGTTTTCCGGCGCTTAAATATTCATACATTTTTATTGGATCGGCACCTTCAGTCATTGTTGTAACTTTAAAAGGAATTATAGTCACATCAAAATACTGTAAATAATTTGGTAGGACGTCATATTTTTTCTCTCCCAAATAAAAAATATTCTTTCTAATAGGCACTTTTTTTGTATTCAAATTAGGACCAATGTACACGAAATTATACTCAGGACATTTTAAAGCAATATAATCCACTAAGTCCCAAGCTATCCACGTCGCCAATGCTCCTATATATCCAACTATAGGTTTATCACCAGGTAAATCAATAGGTCTTTCTGAAAAAATTTTGCTTGCTTTCTTAAAATGATCAAAATCCGCACCATTTGGCAGCAAAAATGTCCTTTTATTGACTTTAATATTTATATTAAATAGTTTTTCAGATGAAGCAAATACTATGTTGGCAGCTTTCTGCACTTCTTCAAAATTAAGTTTCCACTCTGTAAATTCTTCTGAAGGATAATCTATAGAATCAAATATCACATATTTTTTCTTGAACATTTTTAGAAAATTGTAATTTGGAGGATATGATATCCATACTATAGGAATTTCTCTAAATTTTACACTACCAATATCTACACCATTTACAATGTATAAATTTTTTCTTACTTCTATTATTCCTCTATTGTAGCTGTCATCAAAAGATTTATTAACGTAGTAAACTGTATAATTCCTTTCAGACATACGACTCAATAGCTGCTGTGGCCTCTGATAAAGCCAGTTAAAATTAATAGTAGGTGGGTATATAATCGTCGCCATACAAATACCTCCTGTGAAATTTTTATTTTGTACTCATAATATTCAAAAAAACTATATTTCGCTAATTTTAAAAACCCTCAAATTGATTGTTAATTTATTATCATAGCAGGAATTTTGAACTTTATGTAGAATATAGTTAATTGGCTATTTTATGAAGGAGGTGTTACTGGATTAAATGCATATAAAAAATAAAGATGAGTACATAAATATCATGGTTGTACCAAACTCTAAAAAAGACATAAAAAGCTTTAAAATAAAAAGATCTGCTTTAAAAGCTTATATATTTGCAGCGGCAGTGCTTTTGATAGGCTTGTTTTCAACCTTTTTTTATTTTGCAGGAAAATACGCATATCTTTACGCCGCAGTTCATGAAAAAGACAAGATAATCGCAGAAAAAAATCAAAAAATAGCAGAAATGCAGGACTTAAACCAATCTCAAGGCAAAAAGATCGCCATGCTTAATGATAATGCCAAGAAGTTAAGTGACAAGATGAAAAGTCTTGACGAGTTAGAGCAAAAAGTCAGGCGAATGGTAGGACTAAGTTCACCAGAAACGAGCCGTGGCGGCATAACACGTGATTCAAGGGATTTAACTTTAGATGAAAAAACCACAAATGAGCTTTCAAGCGAAATAGATAATAAAACATATGAATACAAAACTCTGATAGATGATATAAGCAAAAGATTGGATTATCTCGCATCGCTGCCATCATCATATCCTGTTGTAGGACCTATAACATCACCATTCGGAAGTCGCACATCCCCTTATGGAGAAAGCTCAGAGTTTCACCCTGGAATAGACATTGCCGTAGGATACGGTACACCTGTTAAAGCGGCGGGCAAAGGCATTGTAACCTATGCAGGATGGCTTTCCGGATATGGAAATGTAGTCATGATAAATCACGGTTATGGAATCACTTCTGTTTACGGTCATAATTCTCAACTGTTAGTAAGAGTAGGACAAACTGTAAACAGGGGTGATGTCATAGCAAAATCAGGTAGCACAGGTCGCAGCACGGGGCCACATGTGCATTTTGAAATAAGGCTAAATGGCAATCCAGTCGATCCTATGAAATATCTTACCAAGTGACGTATGATAGTTGCCAAAACCCAAAAGGAGGTGTACTATGTTTCAAAGAAAAGATGCTAATACATTTGATGTAAATACTGATAAGATCGATACAATAATTGGCAAAAACACAAAAATAGAAGGAAACATTTCTTCTCAGGGCACTATGAGAATCGACGGATTAGTTACTGGAAAAGTTGAAGTAGAAGGCAATTTAATTGTCGGTGAAAATTCAAAAATAGAAGCTGATGTAAAAGCTGACAATATTTCAGTTTC
Source organism: Thermoanaerobacterium thermosulfurigenes (assembly GCF_051201035.1). NCBI lineage: Bacteria > Bacillati > Bacillota > Clostridia > Thermoanaerobacterales > Thermoanaerobacteraceae > Thermoanaerobacterium > Thermoanaerobacterium thermosulfurigenes. Next base: position 84,260 of record NZ_JBPODR010000010.1, on the reverse strand, counting down.
AGGAGAGATAGTCGGAAATCTTACAATAAAAAATCAAGTGCAGATAACATCCACTGGAAAAGTATACGGTGACATAGAGGTTCAAAATCTCATTATTGACGAAGGCGCAATATTTGATGGAAAATGCAAAATGAATAAAAAAGCAGAAAAGAATGCCGAAACTCAACAAAAGAAAAAAGATGTAAAATAAGGAGCTAAAGCTCCTTATTTTTTTAGAAGTCTATGAAGTATCGCTGTAGCTTCTGCCCGCGTCGCAAAATTTTTTGGCATAAAGTGATATGTATCGTATCCAGATATAATCCCCCTATTTGACAAAGCGATGATATCGTATTTAGCGAAGCTGTCGTTTATATCAATAAATGAACTACTAGAATACGGCTTGTAACCGTAAGCTTTAGCAATTATAGCAGCGATTTCTTCTCTTGTTATGTAGTTATTAGGCCTAAAGCTGCCATCGTCGTAACCACTTACTATTCCAAGTTTTTTCGCTGTCGCTATGGCATCTCTTGCAAAACTCTGCTGCGTATCCCAAAATCCTTCACCAGGCTCTTCACTAATTCCCATTACTCTTAAAAGCAATGTAACAAATTCTGCTCTTGTTATGTAATTATTAGGTCTATATGTACCATCACCATACCCGGAGACATATTTAAGCATCGCCATATCGTTGATATCATCCCTCGCCCAGCTTGCAAATATGTCTCCAAAATAATCAACTGTATTGCCTTCAATAGCTGCCCAAAAATCCTGGCTTTCGTAACCAAGCCTCCAGAAAGATATGCTGTTTATCCCCACTGATGAAAGATAATCTAATTTTAGCTTAAAACTGTAGGAATTTTCAAACCATACTGTATGCTTTACTCCATTTTTGTAATAAATATAGTACGGTTCTTTATATACATTATTCCATAAGGCATTGCCACCGTACATGCCAATCAAATTTTTTACATCATCTTCAGTAACAGAAGTCGTACCAGCCGAAGACCAATCATATCCATATGCCGGAAGCCCCATAACTATTTTATCCTTATCAATTGTAGACAAAGCATAGTTAGTAACATTTTGAAGCCAATCAAACGAGCAAATCGGACCGCTGCTTCCACCAGACCAATGTTGATCGTAAGCCATTATAATAATTTTATCAGCTACTTTGGATATTGCCGCATAATCAAATCCTCCCGCCCAAAAGCTCGATGGGCTGTCCGCAGTCATAGCAGGTATAGCAACAGTAAGCATCAAATTGCTTGCTGCCAATTTTGATTTCAAATCCGATAAAAACTGGTCGTAGTTTTGTCTGTCGTTGTATCCAACATTTTCAAAATCAATATTAACTCCTTTGTACCCTCCACTTTTTACTGCACCTACAATGTTATCAATCAAATTATTTCTGGCAGATACATTAGTTAAAACCGAATGTATCAAGCTATTGTCGAATGTCCCTCCCCGCATGTTGTGAATAAGCAAAAGAGGTGTCACATTATCTTTTACTGCTTCATCTTTTATCACATCATTTTCAGTACCATTTAGATTACCATTTTCGTCAATCCCATAAGTAAACGTTATTACATAATTGATGTTTGATTCATTTTGTATAAAAGAATCGTAAGAACTATTATCTGCATCGTAATCATGTGTCGCATAAGCATATACAATTCTTGCTGACGCGCTGGTTTTAGCGAAATTAAATAAAAACAAAGATAAAACTATAAAAGCTGCTATAAGCATAACAAAAAATTTCTTTATATGCATGCCAAAATCCCCCTTGTGCATTTTCAATATATATGATAACATTGGCAAGCATATATCTTCAACCGTATAAATTTCCCACAAAAGTAAATGAGGCCCATAAAGGCCTCATTTATCCTTGAAACATATTTCTGGTATTAACAATATCCTGTTGATTTGCATTGCTTACAGGATACCACCCTTTTTGTTTCATCAAATTGAATATCTCATAGTGGACATCGTGTTCTTCATTTAGTATATTCTTGATGTTGGAATATACATTTTGATTTGCACTTTCTATACAAGCGCTGTTGTAAGATTGTAGCAGCAATATTTCTGACTTTAGACAATCTGCAGTTATGTCTTTATCAGTGAGCGGCGAAGTTTGAGATAAACTCGCTGTATAAGCTTGATTCTTACCGCTTGCACTGTTTAGATTCTGCATCGTGGTATTGTCGATCGCCCTGCTTATGCTACCTACCGGCGAATAATCATTAGGCATACCTGTAGCATTTATGCTGCCAGTTGTAGTAGCATTTGTCGACACATTTTTTAAATTGGAATTTGTATATGAATCTATCTGTTTGCTAATACTGCCACCTGACATATCCGGCATAGCTGCTGAATTCATGGCAGTAGTATTTACCTTTGCACTTTTTCTACCCATCTATATCACTCCTATTTCAATAAATTTAATAAAGAGTTGTAATGATTTTGATGCACATTTATATTTTTTTGAAACACATTTTTAAGCTGTGGATCTGTCACTTGATTCACAGCCGTCTGATACTTCTTTATTATCAATTGCTCTGATGCAAGTTCATCCGAAATATATCCAAGTTCTTTTTGAGTTAATGCCATATTTTTACCTCCTCCTCAGTTATTTTTGCATATTTATTATTTGTAGTTGCTTTTTTTTAATTCAAAAAAACGCATTAAAGCGTTTTTAAACGATTGGAATATATTCACTATTTCCCGCATCATCAATATCTTTAATGACTTCTTCAATAGTTAGTATGCCTTTTCTTATTTTATCTACTTCACACGACGCGTAGCTTAATCTTATATGCGAATCATCTATTTTATTAGAAAAGAATATACTTCCTGGAACAATAGAAACATTTCTTTCAATACATTTTAAATATATCATTTTTGAAGAAATATTTTCTTTCAATTTTATCCAAAAATAAAACCCTCCATCTGGAATATTAATCTCAAAATAGCTATTGTCAGCCAAAAGACGTTTCATCTCATCAAACCTATTCTTCATGGTATTTTTAAATACTTCTACATGTTTTTTCCACATTCCTTCTTTCAAATAGATCTCAAATGCTCTTTGCATCAAACCGGAAGTTGATAAATCTGTAACATATTTGGCTTCAGCAAAAGAATTTATAAGATTTTTAGGAGATAATATAAACCCTAATCTCAATCCCGGCATATATATCTTAGAAAAACTTTTTATATATATTACCCTATCGTATTTGTCATAGGCTTTTAATGGCAAATGCTTATTATTGCTGAAGTTTAACTCATTTGAAAAATCGTCTTCCACAATATAAGTATCATACTTGTATGCAATCTCGATGAGTTTTTTCATCTTTTCCACGCTGTACGAAATTCCTGTTGGATTTTGAAAAACCGGCATTGTGTAAATCAATTTTGGTTTGAAAATCTTCAGTTTCTCCTCCAACATATATACATTAATTCCATCATTCTCAAGTTCTATATCCACAATTTCAGCACCTCTTGATTTAAAAGATGCTATGGCCCATGAATACGTAGGTGACTCAACAAAAACACAATCACCAAAATTTATCAACGCTTTTGATACAACATCTATCCCCTGTTGTCCGCCTGAGATAATTTGTACATCTTCGTAATCAATGCTTACCTCATCTTTCTTTATGAACTCTGCAATGACTTTTCTAAGTGGCATGTATCCCTTTGTATCTTGATATTCAAATGCGTATCCACCATCTCTCTCCAAAACTTTGTTTATAATTACTTTAAAATCTTCAACCGGAAACAGCTCAGGGTTTGGAGACGATGAAGAAAAATTTATCATGTTTTTATTTACAAGTATCTGTCCATGTTCCAAAGCTTTTATGTCTTCGATAGGCATTTCTGATTGTCTAACAGTCTCAGATACATACGTTCCACTACCGACTCTTTTTTCTATATACCCGTTTGCCTCAAGTAGCCTATACGCATTTATGACAGTAACATTGTTTACACCCAACTCTTTAGCTAATGAACGTATGGTTGGCAACTTGTAACCTGGTGGGATGCTGCCATTTTCAATATATTTTTTAAATTGATTAAAAATCTGTATATAAAGTGGAGTAGTCTTATTTTTATCTACTGAAAAATTCACCATCTTCAACACCTCTCAATTTGTTTCGATACAATTTAATGATAACATAAATAATAACGATTTTGTACAAACTAATTTGCAAGAAAAAAACTGTATAGAAGGTGAAAAAAATGTTCTTATTATTAAAAGGTGCAGAAGTTTATGCACCAAAATACATCGGCAAAATGGACTTACTTACATGTAACGAAAGGATTGTCAAAATAGCGAAAGACATCCATATAAGAGATCTTCCCGAACTTTCAACCATCGACTTAAGCGGGCATATAATTCTGCCTGGTTTTATTGATCAACATGTGCATATTGCAGGCGGCGGTGGCGAAGGAGGTCCTGCAACAAGAACCCCTGAGATAAAGCTAACAGAACTCACAAAAGCTGGAATCACAACAGTTGTGGGACTTTTAGGTGCAGATGGCATAACAAGAAGCATGACAGAATTGCTGGCAAAAGCAAGGGCATTGGAGGAAGAAGGCCTTACCACGTATATATACACAGGTGCTTATGAGCTTCCTACGAGAACACTTACTAATAGCGTCAGATCTGACGTAGCGATAATTGATAAAGTGTTAGGCACTGGCGAAATTGCCATTTCTGATCACAGATCAGCTCAGCCAACAGAAGAAGATCTTACAAAACTTGCAGCAGAAGCCAGAGTTGGTGGGCTCTTAGGAAATAAACCAGGAATTGTACATTTGCACGTTGGCGATGGCATAAGAGGTCTTACACCTATTATAGACATCGTCAAAAATACTGAAATACCAATCACACAGTTTATTCCAACTCATGTAAATAGAAATGGTCATCTTTTTTCACAAGCGATGGAATTTTTAAAGATGGGAGGCCGTATCGACTTAACATCAGATATAAAACCTGATGAAAACTCCAAAACTGCACTTAAACCAATAGATGCAGTAAGAAAAATTGTAGAAAACAATCTTCCGTTAGATAACGTGACCATGAGCTCTGACAGCAACGGAAGCATACCTGTATTTGATGAAAACAAAAAGCTTATTAAAGTCATGGTTGGCAGTACATTAACGCTTTATAGAGATTTAAAAGAAATAATTGCAAATGGTGTCTTACCACTTGAAGCTGCCATAAAAATAATAACTGAAAATGTGGCCAAAGTGCTTCTTCTATACCCTAAAAAGGGCTGCATAAAAGAAAATTCTGATGCCGATTTGGTAGTTCTGGACAAAAATTTAAACATTTCATCAGTCATAGCAAAAGGCCAATTTATGATTAAATTCCATGAAATCGTAAAAAAAGGCACATTCGAGTAAAAGGACATTTTTTTGAAAATGTCCTTTTATCATGCTTATCAAAAATCAATGATTCCTCTTCAATACATCATCAGCAATATCCATCATTAAGCTTTTCTGCTCACAATCTGGTATGACTTCCAAATACTTAACAGCTTTTTTTACATATTTGAGAGCAAGTTCTTTTGCATAGTCTATGCCGCCACTCAACTTTACTTCCTTTATTATGCGGTTTACATCTCTTCTACTTAAATCTCTCTTCCTCAAAATCCCCTTAATTACCTTCTTGCGATCCGTTTTAAGCGCATAGATAAGAGGCAATGTGTATATTCCGTTTAATAGATCACTGCCTAAAGGCTTTCCTACAACTCTTTCTACACCTTCGTAATCAAGAATATCATCGACAATCTGAAATGCCGTACCTATTTCTAAACCAAAATGCCGCATAGCTCTTATCATTTCTTTTGGAAGTCCTGCCTGCGATGCACCAGATTCACAGCTAATTGCAAATAATAAAGCAGTTTTTCTATAAATTCTTTTTAGATATTTTTTAATGCTCAAATCCAGATTATATCTATTATCAAATTGTTCAATCTCTCCCTCACAAATAGCCTTAACGCCCTTCGCAATTAATTTTAAATTTTCTTTTGAAATAATATCAGCTATCAAATTAAATGCTTGGCTAAATAAAAAATCGCCAGTAAAAACCGCTGTTTCTTTACCGTATTTGCTTTGAACCGATTTTTGTCCACGCCTCATCTTTGAATCATCAATGATATCGTCATGTATAAGCGTGGCCATGTGCATTATCTCTATAGAAGCTGCTATTGGAATGATTTTCTCCTCACTGTATTCGCCCATTCTGGCAATAGCGATGACAAGAAGGGGTCTTATCCTTTTGCCCCCAGACAAAACCAAATCGTCAATCGCTTTTTTTATGGTTGGAGAGTTAGTCTTGACATTTGCCAAAATAAATTCATCTATCTTTTTCATATCTTCTTTTACAAACTCATATTTGTCAAACAAAACAAACACCTACCACTTAGAATCGTATTTAACATTTTTGATGTATTTTTTAAAATAATTAGCCACAAGTCCTGTAAAGACACCCATTATGATTCCAGCAATCATAAGCACAGGTAAATAGGAGAATATAAGAAAATTGTTTATGATTAACGCCGCAACAAACAATTGACCTACATTGTGGGCAACAGAGCCAAAAACACTTACACCAACTAAGCTAAAGTATTTGCTGTATCTCTTGTAGACAAAAAACATAATACATGCACTCAAAATACCACCGGATACACTGTACAAAAATGACGTTAAATTTCCGACAAGCAATTGTGCCAACAATGTCCTCAGAGTGACCACAATAAGGGATTCTTTAAATCCAAACATCAATATCGTTACTAAAGTAACTATATTAGCAAGCCCGATCTTTATCCCTGGAACAGGGATTGGAACGGGAATAAAGCTTTCAACTATATTCAAAACTAAAGCTTGTGAAACCAATATAGAAACATATACAATTTTCTTAGCAGACAGTTTTATGCCCTCCAATCCTATAAAACACATCATAATTTATTATATTTGTTTTTTTATATTTAATCAACTGATATCATTTACTGTAAAATTTTTGTTTGTTAAATAATTATGCTATAATCAAGATGATAGATAATTTTAACAGGAGGTTTTTATATGAGCGTCAAAGTAATAGTGTTGGGCGGCGGATTTGGAGGAGCTACTGCTGCACAAAAGCTTGATAAATATTTGCTTAACGACGATGTGGAAATAATGCTTATCGAAAAAAATGATAGTCAGACATACCTTACAGAGCTACATGAAGTGGCTGGAAATAGGATAAAACCTGAAGGTGTAAAAGTTTCATTAAAAGAAGCATTGGAGTACACACGCGTTAAGATTGTGCAAGATGAGATAGCCAAAGTTGACATAGAAAACAAGAAGTTGTACTCAGAAACATCTGAATACGATTATGATTACCTTATAATAGCTTGTGGAAGTGAACCAGCCTATTTTGGAATTCCTGGCATGAAAGAGCACGCTTTCACGTTGTGGTCTTTAAAAGACGCTGAAAAAATAAACAAGCACATTCGCGAAATGTTTAAAAAGGCACAATATGAAACTGACAAGCAAAAGAGAGCAAAAATGCTTACATTCATAGTCGGTGGCGGCGGTTTTACCGGAGTTGAAATGATAGGTGAACTCATGGAATGGGTAAATAGGCTGTGTAAAGAATACAAAATCCCAAGAAATGAAGTTAAACTATCTCTTGTGGAAGCATTGCCTAAAATCTTACCTACAGTCAGCAGAGAAAATTTAGTTCAAAAAGTAGTAAATTTCCTCAACAAAAACGTGGTAGAAGTCAAGACAAATTCCATGATCACCAGCGTTACACCAGATGGTATAACATTAAAAACAGGAGAAAAAATTCCTACAAAAACGCTAATTTGGACAGGCGGCATTCAAGGAAATAGCTTCGTTGCCAATATTGGGCTTAATACAGATAAAAAAGGAAGAATCGTAGTAAATAAATACATGGAATCATCTAATCCGTACGTATATGCTATCGGCGACAGTGCCTCATATGTAGGAGAAGACGGAAAACCTATGCCTGCTTTGGTTGAATCTGCTTTGCAGTCTGCAGATGCCGCCGCATACAATATTGCCGCTTCCATTAAAAATACGCCAAAGAAAGAACTTAAACTAAATCTTCACGGAAATATGGTATCCGTAGGAAGAAGGTTTGCGATTGCCGAACTATCTGGCATAGGTGGACTCTCCGGATACCCAGCTACATTTATGAAGCACATTGTAAATATGCATTATCTATTTGGCTTAAGTGGTCTCGGCATGTGTGCTCAATATATAAGAGATCAGTTTATAGATGTGCCTGATAAAGGCAAATTAAGCATAATTGAAAACCATGTAGCTGTTACTACAAATATGTTCTGGCTATCCCTTATGAGGGTTTTCTTAGGTTTAATGTGGATAATAAGTGGCATACAGCACATACAAGAAGGATGGCTGTCATCAGTTAAATTATCCGCTGGTGCGTCTTCAGCTCCAATGCAAAATGTCCCTGCCTGGTATGGCTGGTTTATGGAAAAATTCATATTTCCTCATGCTATATTCTTCCAGTCACTAATAACATTGTCTGAAATAGGCATTGGTCTTTTGCTTGTTGTAGGACTATTTACGTTTATTGCTGCACTTGGAACCATATTCCTTCATATTAATTTCTACCTATCAGGTATGGCGACATTCAACAACTGGTGGTACGTCATAACTGCCATAGCCATAATGGGCGGCGCTGGAAGAGCATTTGGTCTCGACTACTATGTAATGCCTTGGCTTTCAAAAGTATTAAAGCATTGGGTTAGAAGGAAAAAACTAAAACTTAATGTATTTTAATAAAGAGGCTGTAGGAATTCTCCTATAGCCTTTTTGCTATTAAAAACATATTTGTGCTTAAGCTTATTTTACGAGTATTTAGTCAATATTCTCTCTGCTATGACTTCCATAGGAAGAGTTGAGTCCATGCTCATCTTCCTCATCAGTGTGTAAGCCTCATCTTCATCTAATTTTTTTACTTTCATTAAAAGACCTTTAGCTTTCTCTATTTTCTTGCGGGCTTCTATTTGTTTCTTTAAACTTTCTATTTCATTTTTTAAAGACAAATATTTCTTGTGATTTTCTATCACAAATTCAGTCAAACTTAATAACACTGCTTTATCGATTGGTTTTAGCAAATAAGCGAATACCGAATAGTTTTTTACTTCCTCGATAAAGCCTCTTTGAATGGTCTGCGTCATCAATATGACAGGTGCTACATTGTCGCTATCTATTATATGCGCTACTTCATAAGCATTCATTCCCACAATACCCATATCTACCAAAACAAGATCAGGCATCAAGGAGCGAGACAGCCTAACTGCGCTTCCACCATCTCTCGCTTCATATACCAGATGTCCACTGGACAAAAGCATTCCTTTAAGTGTGCTTCTGCTGTAGTCATTGCTATCAGCAATTATGATGCGCCACTGACTCATGAAAACACCTACCTTAAAACTTAGTAAGGTATTGGTCTATCTCCCACCTTGTGACGTAAGTCCTGTAGGAATCCCACTCAGACCATTTTGCCTCAACATATTTGTTGTATATGTGTTCACCTAACGCATTTTTTATTACTTCGTCTTTTTCTAAAATGACTAAAGCCTCTTCTAAAGAGTCAGGCAATTTTTCTATGTTTAACTCTTTAAGTTCATTTTCGTCCATCTCATAAATATTTTTGTCAACAGATGGCGGTGGCATTATCTTATTTTTTATGCCATCAAGTCCTGCAGCTAACGAACAAGCTAATGCTAAGTACGGATTATTGGAAGGATCAGGTGATCTAAGCTCTATCCTTGTTGAATTTCCTCTTTTAGCAGGTATCCGTATGAGGGGACTTCTATTTCTTCCGGACCACGCAATGTATACAGGAGCTTCAAAGCCTGATACAAGCCTTTTGTATGAATTTACTGTAGGATTTGTTATAGATGTTAATGCTTTTGCATGTTTCAAAAGGCCTCCAATGTAGTAATAGCAATCTTTACTAAGACCCATCTGGTCGCTTGGATCGTAAAAAGCATTTTCACTGTTTTTCATGAGTGACTGATTCAAATGCATACCAGAACCTGCAATGCCGTACACAGGTTTAGGCATGAACGTCGCATGAAGTCCGTGCTTTTGCGCTATTATCCTTACTACCATTTTAAATGTCATGACATTATCTGCCGTTGCAAGCGCATCATCATATTTAAAATCTATTTCATGCTGCCCCGGTCCTACTTCATGGTGTGATGCCTCTATTGCAAATCCCATTTCTTTTAGTGTAGAAACCATTTCCTTTCGAGCGCTTTCTCCTAAATCAACTGGTGCCATATCAAAATATCCTGCTGCATCCTGAGTGATTGTAGTAGGATTTCCTTTTTCATCTGTCAAAAACAGATAAAATTCACATTCTGGTCCCACATTCATAGTGTAGCCTAATTTTTTTGCTTCTTCTAAATTTTTCTTAAGAATATACCTTGGATCACCTTCAAAAGGCGTACCATCAGGATTGTATATATCACAAATAAGCCTTGCCTCCACACCACTTGTTGTCCTCCATGGGAATATTACAAATGTATCGGTATCTGGCCTTAAATACATATCAGATTCTTCGATTCTAACGAATCCGTCTATTGATGATCCGTCAAACATTATTTCGTTATTTAAAGCCTTATCAAGCTCCTCAATAGGAATCGAGACATTTTTCATGACGCCAAAGATGTCACTAAACTGCAAATGAATGAACTCAACACCACGTTCTTTAGAAATCCTCAATACGTCTTCTGCACTGTATTTGTTTCCCATAGCAATCCTCCTTAAATTAAAAATAGGTGTACTCAATTAAGGACTCTATCTTCCTTCATTGAGGACACCATTGCCCATCTAAAAGTATGACTTTACAAAATTATAACACATGAAATTCAACATAACAATATCATTCGTCCTTTTTTTCAAGCTCAATATCTATTCCATCTATAACACCAGATATGAGATTGAAAATCCATGTCCCAAAAGCACTAATTAGCGCCAGCATCACCCCATAAATTATGCCAAATATGAGTCCTCCAAAGACACCTGAACCAAAGAATCTAGCATCTCCTATACTCCCGAATAGACCCCCAATTAAACCTAAAACAGCTCCAATTATAACACCGTATAACAATGTGAACTTAAAGACAGAAAAAACAGACACTTTTTTGATTTTATAGTTCCACATACGCACTCTCCTTTCATGTAGCCTTTAGCTACTACGTTATAATTATATTATACCATAATTTTCTTATGCAAGTACAAAAATTTACAACCTTACAAATTTTAAAAAAATTATCTGTTCATTAAATTAAAACATCCTGGCAATACTATCTATTGAGGTGATTCTATGAAAAAATATCGTAAAATTGTCTGTCTATTATTGATATTTATTTCAGTATTTCAGCTTTCTGCTTGCAAGAATAAACAAAAAAAGCCCATTCCGCAGAAAAAACCCAGCACGACTCAAAAAATGTCTACACCGAAAGAGCTTGCCAAAATCGAAAGCGACATCGACACAATAATAAAAGAAGCTAAAAAACTTAAAGAATCCCAAAGTGGCAAAAGCGCTCAACAATCAACCACAACATTAGCGCCTCAGGATAAAAAGCAAAGTTCATCAAAAAGCCAAGGAGGCGGAAAATCTAATGAAAAAGGTGCTAATAAAAAACAGCAAAAACAGTCACCAGAAGAAAAATCGTGGAGCACAATAGATAAAACCGTAAAAGATATACATACAAATTGGAATGTTTTAAGCCCTATTGCTACAAAAGCTGGAGCCAGTACCGATTTGCTGAACAATGTAAGCACAGCGATAAATATTCTAACGACAAAGTCTTCCAGTAAATCATTAGATGATACAATGATCGCTGCAAATAATGTCTACAAATTTGTGCCTGAAATCGAAAATTACTTTAAGACGACATCCCCTCCTGACATTAAAAAGCTCAGATTTTACAGCAGGGACATTGAGTTTAATTCATCTTTAGGCAAGTGGGATATTGCATTAAAAGATATAGATGAGATAAAAGCGATTTGGAAAAACATAAGGATAAAACTACCTAAAGACGCTAAAAACGCCTCAGATAAATTTGATGCAGGTCTTAGCGAATTAGAAAAAGCTGTACAATCAAAAGACGGAACCATCACTAAAATCAAAACAAGCGTTTTAGAGACAGACATTAAATCGCTTGAAAAAGCATCAAAGTCACAAAAATAACCTCTTTTAGGGGTTATTTTTGTATAACCTTATTTTATTGACTTCATATAATAATAATGATATATTTTAAATAACAAAATTACTTTATTGCACTATATCATTGAATTTTTATTTTTAAGGAGGATAATAATGGGAGTCAATGTAGCAATCGTAGGTGCAACAGGCCTCGTAGGAAGAACGTTCATTAAAGTTTTAGAAGAGAGAAATTTCCCGGTGGACAATTTATATTTGTTTGCCTCAAAAAGAACTGCCGGCCAAAAGCTTACATTTAAAGGAAATGAATACACTGTAGAAGAATTGACAGAAAAAAGCTTTGATAGAGATATAAAGATAGCATTATTTTCAGCAGGCGCTACAGTAAGTAAAATGTACGCTCCTATAGCAGCAGAAAAAGGAGTAACAGTCGTTGACAACTCCAGCGCATGGCGAATGGATGATAATGTACCACTGGTAGTTCCTGAAGTAAATCCACAAGATATTAAATGGAATAAAGGCATAATAGCAAATCCTAATTGTTCAACGATTCAAATGGTAGTCCCGCTAAAGCCCCTTCATGACAGATACAAAATCAGGAGAATTGTCGTCTCAACATATCAAGCAGTATCTGGTGCAGGCAAAAAAGGCGTTGATGACCTTGAAAGAACATTAAATGGCGAAAAAAATCAATGTTTCCCTTACCCTATAGCAAATAACTGTATTCCTCATATAGATGTATTTTTACCTGATGGATATACAAAAGAGGAGCTTAAAATGATCAATGAGACAAAAAAGATAATGGGTGACAATTCTATAAAGGTATCACCTACGACGGTTAGAGTGCCCGTTAAGAATTCGCACAGTGAAAGCATCAATATTGAATTTGAAAAACCTTATCAAATGGAAGACTTAAAGAACATTTTAAAAAATGCCCCTGGAGTAGTTTTAATGGATGATCCAGAAAACAACATATACCCAGTTGCGACAATCGCAACAGGTCACGATGAAGTATTTGTGGGTAGATTAAGACGTGATGAAACAGTATACAGCGGATTAAATATGTGGATTGTTGCAGATAATATCAGAAAAGGCGCCGCATCTAATGCTGTGCAAATTGCTGAGCTTTTGATTAAATGATGTCTTTATGATCTGAGAAAGGATGGTTAATAATGCCAGTATTTAAGGGTTCAGGTGTTGCCCTCGTTACCCCATTCACTGAAGATGGAGTTAATTTTAATAAGTTAGAGGAACTTTTAGAATGGCATATAAAAGAAGGTACAGATGCCATAATAATATGTGGCACAACTGGTGAATCGTCAACGATGACAGATAAAGAAAGAATGGATACAATTAAATTTGCAGTTGATAAAGTAAATGGTCGCATCCCGGTCATAGCTGGGACTGGCAGCAATGATACGCGTCACAGCATTGAACTAAGTAAATATGCTTCATCTGTCGGTGCTGATGCTCTGCTTGTCATAACACCATACTACAATAAGACTACTCAAGCAGGACTTGTCAAACATTTTACGGAAATCGCCAAAAATGTCGATAAGCCAATAATAATATACAATGTTCCAAGTAGAACAGGAATGAACGTGAAACCAGAAACATACTTAGAAATATGCAAATACGTTGACAATGTTGTTGGTGTAAAAGAGGCCAGTAGCGATATAGTTCAGATAGCTGAGATAGCCAGGATAATGGGCGATAAATTTGAAATATATTCAGGAAACGATGATCAAGTCGTGCCGATACTTTCATTAGGAGGCATAGGTGTAATTTCTGTCACCGCAAATATCGTGCCTCAAAAAATACACGAAATGGTAATGCTATTTTTGAATGGAGATATAGAAGCCGCAAGAAAGTTGCAATTGGAATTAAATCCTTTAAATAGCGTCATGTTCATAGAAACTAATCCAATTCCAGTCAAGACGGCAATGAATTTAATGGGTTTCAATGTCGGACCATTGAGGCTTCCTTTAGTCGATATGTCCGAAAAGAATTTAAATGCACTGAAAACTACGTTAAAAGAATTTGGACTGATATGAGGAGGCTGTATTAATGATAAGAGTGATAATAAATGGTTGCTGTGGAAAAATGGGCAAAGTAATCGCAAGCATGGCTTCACAGAATCAAGACTTTGAAGTTGTTGCTGGAATCGATCAAAATCAGTGTCAATGCGGATTTCCCGTCTACAAAAGCCTTGATGAAGTAGATGTGGATGCCGATGTAGTGATAGATTTTTCATATCACACCGCTGTGCCGCAATTGTTAAAAGCCGCTGTAATCAAAAATTTACCTGTTGTCGTTGCAACAACAGGGCTTGATGAAGAAGAAATTAACTCTTTAAAAGAAGCATCTAACCATATTCCCGTGTTTAGGTCTGCTAACATGTCGTTAGGCATCAATGTACTTATAAGTTTAGTCAAAGAAGCTGCAAAAGTTTTAAGTGATAATTTTGACATAGAAATACTTGAAATGCACCACAATATGAAAAAAGATTCGCCAAGCGGAACAGCTTTGCTTATTGCAGATGCCATCAACAGCGTTTTAGGCGATAGAATGGAATATGTGTATGGAAGACATTCAAATGTAGATAAGCGAGATAAAAATGAAGTAGGAATCCATGCGTTAAGGGGTGGTACCGTAGTAGGCGAACATGAAGTGATTTTCGCTGGTCATGACGAAATCATTAAAATCAGCCATTCTGCAAGATCGAGAGAAATATTTGGGAATGGCGCACTTTTAGCAGCTAAGTTTTTAATAAATCAAAAACCTGGACTTTACGACATGGAATCACTTGTCAAGAAAGGATGATGACTTTTGAATTCAAAAGATGAATTGACAAATCCTTATGAAATAGCAAAATTCATAAAGGAATCTAAAAAATCAACACCAGTAAAAGCCTATATAAATGGAAACATAGATGTAGACGAAAAGATATTTAAAGTTTTTGGCACTGACAATTTTAAAATAATTTTGGGAGAATTAGAAGATGTTAAAAAACTTTTAGATGAAAACAAAGACAAGATTAAGGATTATCACCTTGAATACGATAGGCGAAATTCAGCAATACCATTACTTGATATAAAAGACTTAAATGCCCGTATCGAACCAGGCGCTATCATAAGAGATAGAGTAAAAATAGGAAAAAATGCAGTAATCATGATGGGTGCTATAATAAATATAGGTGCTGAAATTGGTGAAAATACAATGATAGACATGAATGCCGTTATCGGTGCAAGAGGAATAATCGGGAAAAATGTCCATGTTGGCGCTGGTGCAGTCATAGCAGGCGTGCTGGAGCCACCAAGCAGTATACCTGTTATAGTTGAAGATAATGTGCTTATAGGAGCTAATGCCGTCCTTCTAGAAGGTGTCAGAGTTGGTCACGATGCTGTTGTAGCAGCAGGGTCTGTCGTCACAGAAGACGTACCGCCAAACACCGTCGTAGCTGGCGTCCCTGCTAAAATTGTCAAAATCAAAGACGAAAAGACCAGAGAAAAAACTAAACTATTGGACGATTTAAGAGGTTAAAAAACCCGGCTTAGCCGGGTTTTAAAATTCTATTCCATATCTAGCAGAAATACCTTTTTCAAAAGGATGTTTAACTAACTTCATCTCTGTCACAAGATCTGCATTATCAATAAGCTCTTTAGGAGCATTTCTGCCTGTTAAAATCATCTCCATTGTATCTGGCTTTTCCTTCATGAGTTTAAGCACATCTTCCACAGAAAAAATATTGTTCTGTATTACCCCCATTATTTCATCTAATATAAGCATATCGCACTCTTCATTTTTAATGACATTTTCTATAAATTTATAAGCCTCATGCATCTCATCTCTAAGTACATTTTTTTCGTTCTCATCCATCTGAAAGAAGAATTTTTCACTTGACTGAAATCTAAAAACCTTGAAATTATCTATGTTTTTTAAAACATAAAGCTCTCCCGTATCTCTCCCTTTTAAAAATTGAACCATATATACCTTAAAGTCTCTGCCTAAAGCTCTTATGCCAAGGCCTATAGCAGCAGTCGTCTTGCCTTTCCCATCGCCTGTGTATATTTGAATCAAACCGTTTTTCAACGACAATCTCTCCTTTTGTATGTAAAATATCTATTGCTGTGTCAAAATCAAATCCTCTTTATTGACTTTTTCCATTTTTGTTATGGATACTTCATAGGCTGTTCTCGTTATAATCTCGTTATTATCTCCTTTTTTTTGATATTCTCTGCTTTGTACCCTTCCCCACAATTTTATGCGATCGCCTACTTTCAGCTTTTCGCAAAATCTGGCATTTCTTCCCCATGCGATTACTGGAATATAGTCTGACTTGCTGTATGGTCTATTGACAGCCACAAGCAAATCTGATATTTCTCTCCCAAATGGTGTTGTTCTATAAACAGGCTCTTTACATATAAATCCGTCCAAAAAAATCTCATTAGGATTTTTAGTGCTTTCATCATCACCTACGACTATAATATCCCTTGCAAAAATAGTCAATATCAGCCTATTTTTACCACCATTTGGCGATTGCCTATTGTATGATCTAAGTTGTCCTTCTATTTTCACTTTAGTGCCTGGAGTTAAATTTATGCCTTCAAATAGTCTGTTTGAAATAGTAATCGGAAGCATATCTTTTGCGTCACTTAGTCTTGGCACTTCAAGCGTAAAATTATAAAACTGCTCCCCATAAAGCTCGTGACTAAACTCCAATTCGCTTACAATTTTACCAGATACATTAACCATATTATTCCCCAATATATTACCTGCCATCTGTTTACTCTCCCTTCCATCATGTGTATCTTCTTAAAATATAGATATTAACAGAGAAGAGCATTTATGACAGGTTTATTAAAATATTTAATCGTTTTACATAAATAAACTTCATTGAACCACCCAACCTCAATACAAAGTATCGCAAAAAAATTGATATTATTTTTCTCAACATTATCAAAATAATATCATTAATTTTATTTTTTTGCAATTATTATTGCATAACTTAATAAAATTTTATTGTTTTTTATGTTGCCTGCCCTCATGATCAATATAGTAATTTTCCTTATATATTAACTGACTTATAGGAACTATTTGATATCCATTTTCTTTCAGTTTATCAATAATGTACGGTATCGCCTCAGGTGTAAATTGACCATTATTGTGAAAGAGGATGATGGAACCTTTTTTAACGTTTGGCAATACCCTATTTATTATCGCCTCGGTGTCAAGGCCTCTCCAATCAAGCGAATCTACATCCCATTGTATGGTATAATATCCTAAACTCTTTGCTGTCTCAATGACTTTATCGTTGTAGTCGCCGTATGGAGGTCTAAATAAGTAAGGCTTTTGTCCAGTGATCTTTACAAGTTTCTCCTCACAAGCTTTTATCTCATTTGTCATTTCTAAATCGCTTAACTGCGTCATGTGTGGATGTGTATTGCTGTGGTTTTCCACATCATGACCTTCTTCATAAATTTTTTTTACAAGATCAGGATATTTATCAATCCAAAGCCCAGTCAAAAAAAACGTGGCCTTTACATTTTTATCTTTTAATATCTGCAAAAGTCTTTCTGTCTTATCACTTCCCCATGATGCGTCAAACGATATAGCAACCCTTTTGTCAGGAATATCAACGCTATAAATCGGAAGCTGCATATTTATATTTAATAATGTACTTATAACAGGTGGAACACCATAATTTGTGTACAAAATAGATATAAATGCTAGTACAAAAACCGCTAACAAGTTTATGATGACGCTTTTTTTGATATAATATAGTTTCACAAAAAATAACCTCCCAACTACGAATCTATAATAAATTTATTCCTTTGGGAGGTTATTATTACTATTTTATAGCAAGTTTAATATTGGCAATGGATCGCTTAAGTCCTTTAAGACAATATCTGCCCCTTTCACTGTTTCATAATTGCCAACTCCAATAGATACCATTCCTGCCCTATTTATGGCTTCAATACCAGCTTTAGAATCCTCTATTCCTATACATAATTTAGGTTCAACGTCAATTCCAGCGGCAGCGTTTAAGAAAATTTCCGGATCTGGTTTGCCATTTTTTATTTTTTCTGCATCCACAATGTAATCAAATGTCTCAATGAGGCCAAGATTTGAAAGCACGGTTTTTGCATTTTTGCTTACAGAAGCCACAGCTATTTTTATTCCTCTATCTTTTAATTCTCTTATTAAGTCTACTACACCAGGAAGTAAATCCTTAGGTGTCATTCTATTTATCATCTCTTTGTAGTATTCATTTTTTTTATCTGCCAAATAATACTTTTCTTCTTCACTAAAAAAATTATTGCTTTTCTTTAAAATTATCTCCAACGACTCAATTCTGCTAATACCTTTCAAATTTTCATTTATTTCTCTGTCAAAATATACATTTAATTCATCAGCCAACTTTTTCCACGCCAAATAGTGGTATTCAGCAGTATCCGTAATCACACCATCTAAATCAAATATCACGCCTTTATGCTTAACACTTTTGTCTATCAACTTTTTTCACCTCTTTTTCAACTTTGTCGCCTTTCAAAAGCGTTATTTCTTCATCGTAAATGTGAATTTTCAGCATCTCACCTTTAATCAATGAAAATGACGCTTTTTCTTGGGTAATGCTTACATGCATTTTACAATTTTTATATCTAATGTTGTACGATAATGACTTCCAGCTTTTGGGTATATTAGGCATAAAATGAAGTCCATCAGGATATGTCATCATTCCACCAAATCCACTTATGATTGCGCTCCAAGCACCAGCCATGCAAGCAGTGTGTATCCCATCTTTCACATTCCCGTTGTAATCATCAAGATCCATTCTTGCCGTCATCATAAAATATTCGTAGGCTTTATCATAATATCCGATCTCATTTGCAAGAATGCTGAATATGGCTGGTGAAAGCGATGAATCATGAGTCGTTATTGGCTCATAGTAATCGTAATTTCTTTTAATTTCATCAATGCTAAATAATTCTCTTCTTAGGTACATAAGCAATAGTACATCAGGTTGTTTACATATCTGATATCTGTATATATTTAGATAATGTCTGTGAAGTAACAAGGGTTTTTCGCTTTCTAAATCCTTTGCATTTAATCTCTCTTTATAAAGAAAGCTATCATCTTGTGGAATAATTCCAAAATCACCCGAATAAGGTAAATACATGTTCTGTGCTGCGTCATTCCATTCATTTAGTTCTTCATCAGTAAGTCCAATCTTTTTTTTGATGTTATCATAATATTCCGGAGCTTTTTTAGCCATCTCCTTGGCAACAAAGTATGCATACTCTAAGTTCATTTGTGCCATATAGTTTGTATACGCATTGTTGTCAACCAATGCCGTATATTCATCAGGTCCTGTTACGCAATTCAAACAAAACTTATTATTTTTCAAAGGAATATATGCACCTATGCTTATCCAAAGCCTTGCAGTTTCAAAAATAATTTCTGCACCGTACTTGTACAAAAATTCGTAATCTAAAGTTGCATCAACGTATTTTTTTATAGCCAAAACTATATCAGAGTTTATGTGATATTGAGCAGTTCCAGCGGGAAAATAAGATGAACATTCCGGTCCATCTATCGTCCTCCAGGGATAAAGGGCACCTTTATATCCCAATTCCTTCGCCCTTTTTCTGGCCGCATCTAATAAATTGTATCGAAACATTACAAAGTTTTTAGCGATGTCTGGTTTTGTGTAGAGAAAAAATGGCATGATATAGACATCAGAGTCCCAAAAATAGTGTCCTTCATATCCTTCACCTGTAAGACCTTTTGCACATATATTCGCAATATCATTTTTTGATACAGACTGAAGCAATTGAAATTCGTTGTACCTTATGCCTTGTTGCATAGAAATATCGCCGTCTATTTCCACATCTGCATCTGCCCAAAATTCTTTTAAATAATCAAACTGCTCCTTAAAGATGATATTTACTCCATCCGATTTAGCACTTATGACCTCATGGACCGAACTATCAACAAGCTTATCTTCTAAACATTCTCTTGATGTGTAGTACGAAACAAACTTATCAAGCTGAAAAATTTTATCTTTTTCAGCATCAATAGAGAATTCAAAACCTATTTTATCATCCGATTTGTAATTTTTAAGTTCATAATGGCAATCAGTTTTTACATCATGGTTTACAGAACAAATGTATTTTAGCTTACTTCTTTTTGTAGCTTGCATTAGCCATCCCATATATCCGTCAATATGACTGTCAATGGTATTTACGACTTTCCCTCTCATGTTGTTTCCTACTCGCATGTCATCTGTCTCATTCCCGTAATATATATTTCCATCAACTTCGGAAATCAATTTTATCTTCCCACTAAAGTTTAACGGTCTAAATCTAAAAACTATAACACCTAAATGTTGCCTTTTAAAAGAAATTAATCTTTTTACAGTTATCTCCAGCTTTTTCCCTTTTTCAGTCTCCCAAACAACCTTTCTTTCTGTGAAACCCTCCTTCATATCAA
Source organism: Thermoanaerobacterium thermosulfurigenes (assembly GCF_051201035.1). Taxonomy (NCBI): domain Bacteria; kingdom Bacillati; phylum Bacillota; class Clostridia; order Thermoanaerobacterales; family Thermoanaerobacteraceae; genus Thermoanaerobacterium; species Thermoanaerobacterium thermosulfurigenes. The sequence goes on along the minus strand of NZ_JBPODR010000010.1, from coordinate 63,568 downwards.
GTATTCTTTCGTATTCAATTAGGTTGCCTTTTAACAAGTCAAATGGCTCATCATCTACAAACAATTTTACAATTTTGCTATCAGCAACATTTACCATTGCTTCGCCGTAACTTGGAAAACCATATCCACCCTCTGCGTAATTTATATCGTAGATTTCATAAAATCCGTTAATATATGTTGCGTTAAACGATGTGCCATTAGGGCCTGAGTAACCTTCTTCAAATGTACCCCTCACACCAAAATAACCGTTTCCTAAAGAAAAAATAGTTTCATTTCGATAATTTGTTTCTATGTCGAATTTGCTTTCTCTTATTTTCCATGCATCATAAGGATATATTGATTTTTTCATCTGAACCTCCACGCTTTCTAAATAAAGTCGACAACTTATTTTATTGCTCCAGCCATTACACCTTTAATAATGTATTTCTGTGAGAACAGATAAAATATAATTACCGGTATTATCGTCAGCACTAAACCTGCTAATGCCAAATTCCACTCTATGGTAAACTCTCCAAAAAAGAAAAACGTCGACAGCGGAATAGTCCTAAGGTTAGGACTGCGTAAAACCAATGACGGAAGCAAATAATCGTTCCAAAGTGATATAACATTTAATATAGCTACAGTAACAATAATAGGCTCAAGATTGGGAAAAACTATTCTCCAAAACAATTGAAATTTATTGCATCCATCAATTGTTGCAGCTTCCTCCATTTCAAGCGGAACATTTTTAATGAATCCATGAAACAAAAATGTAGACATACCTATGCCAAAGCCTATATTCATAAAAATAAGCCCATATCTCGTATCAATCAGCGAAAAATTCGTCCCCGGAATCTGCCATTTACTTAAATACTGCACTAATGGTATCATGACAGATTGAAATGGTATCAACATTGTCGCAACCAATGTATAAAATATAATATTGGAAATAGTCGTTTTATTTCTTTCAAGAACCCATGCCGCCATTGACGACAATACAATTATAAACACAACACTCGTAACTGTAATAAACAGAGAATTACCTAAAGCAGTCAAAAAGTCCATCTTTTGTATTGCTTGAACATAATATGTGAAATTTAAAGCCTTAGGTAGACTTAATTCACTTGTAAATATTTCTTTTCTATCTTTAAAAGAATTAATAATCATAATATAAACAGGAAATATAACAAATAGTGTCAATACCCAACCGAATATTTCTAAAATAGTCATATTCTTTTTGGTTTTTTCCATTACATCTCAACCTCTCTTTTCTTTGTTAAATACACCTGTACGAGTGTAATAGCCATGATTACGACAAAAAATACAACAGCTTTTGATTGAGCTATGGCATATTGATTGTGCTTATACGCTGTCTGCACAATATTCATCGTCAATAATTCTGTCGTACCATAAGGTCCTCCATTTGTAAGAGATAAATTTGTGTCATATTGCTTAAATGAATTTGACAAAGTTATAAAAAGGCTTATGGTAAAAGAAGGAACAGTAAGTGGTAGTATAATGTTAAATAGCCTTCTCACAGGTCCTGCACCATCGATAAGAGATGCTTCGATTATGTCTGGATTAATGCTTTCCAACCCGGCAATATATATGATCATTACGTATCCTGACATTTGCCATGCTGATACAATTACAATGCTCCAAAAAGCCATATTAGGATCATTTATCCAATTAAAGAATATATTTGAGGCGTGTAACACAGTTCCCAACTGAACAAATAGTTTTGTAAATATGAATTGCCATATAAATCCTAATATCAAGCCACCTATTAAATTGGGCATAAAGAAAATCGATCTTAAAATATTTCTAGTCTTCATTTTTCTGGTCACAAGAAGCGCTAAAGAGAAACCAATTATATTTGAAACTATCACCATAATAATCGCATATTTAAAAGTCAATAAAAATGCGCTTAAAAAATTCTGATCTTTAAACACCTTTAAATAGTTGCTAAATGCCACAAATTTTGAACCAAAAAATGTAAACCCATCCCAATCTGTAAAAGAATAAATTATGCCTAATATGAAAGGAATTATTACTACATTTATAAAGATAAATAGTGATGGTATTAAAAATAGCCAAAACGTCACTGTATTGCTATTTTTTTTCATATTTTCACTCCTATCGTATACACATTGATTTAAATTAGGACATACTTCTTGACCATGTGCAAAAGAAGTATGTCCTATAAGCTAATTACTTGCCAGCATCTTGAACCCAAACATTTGTCAATTCTGATAAGAATTGATCGTCATTTTTTATAAGTCCAGCATAATACTTTTGAATGACATTAGAACCATCAACATCTATTCCGTTAGGGAAATAATTGTTGTACACCCATGGAATAATTTGGCCTTTGTCAACATACTGAGCAACTTCCGCTGCCAGTGGAGCCTTTGGAGCCTTTACTCCTTTATATGCTGGAATAAACTTCAAAGTATCTGCAGAATATTCTTGTCCTTTATCGCTTGTAATCAACCAATCCAAAAATTCAATTGCAGCTTTTTGTTGTTCTGGTGTTGCATATTTATTTACACGCCATGCAGTAGCAGTACCAACAGCTAATTTTGTATTTCCACCTGTCGGGAATGGAATAATTCCATATTCAAAATTTGGTTTATCTTGATCCAAAACTGATTGTACCCAATCTCCTTGGTGTATCATAGCATATTTACCGCTTGCAAATCCTGCCACTTGATCATCGTATGAATCAAGCGCCTTATTCGTATATGGTTTTATTTTATCCATATCTTTTATCCATTGTACTACACTCGGTATGTCTTTCATAGTTATTTGTCCTTTGTCAAGTTTCTCTATATCTGTCTTGTAATTTGGATCAACTGCAAAAGCCCAGTTAAAAGGATGTATAAATGAGAAGTACGTCTCTTTTGCAAAAGCAATAGGTTTTACAACACCATTTAATTTTGACAATTTTTCACACGCATTTACTAATGCATCGATGCTTGTTATTGATGCAGGATCTATGTTTGCTTCTTTAAATAAATTTTTATTGTAAATCAAACCATATCCTTCAACCGCTGAAGGAAGACCATATAACTTACCATCAACAGTAACATCATCTTTTACTCCATCTGCCAGCATTTCAGCAGCTTTTGAATCTTTTATTTCAGCCATATACGGTTGAAATTTAGGAGTATCTGGTCCAGCAATAGTAAATATCGTAGGTGCTTTTTCTGGTGACGCAGAAAACTGCGATTGTAATACAGTAGCAAAATTATCTCCTGAAGTACCTAAAAGTTTTACTTCTACTTTATCTTGTGATTTATTATAATCATCAATTATAGTTTGAAGATCAGACTGTATTTCGGTTTTGCTTTGCATCACCGTTATGGTTATTTTGCTATTTTGACTAGAAGGTGTTCCATTTTGACTTGTTTTGCTATTATTTCCGTTATTGCTTGATGAACATCCTGTCACTAAAGCAATTATTAAGATCGTCGAAATTAATAAACTCAATATTTTTTTCATACAAACGCTCCTCCTATTTTTTTATTTTATGATGATTAAAAAATTGCAATTGAAGTTTTTTGTCTAGCACCCCCTTTTAGTTTTTCCTAGATAAGTACCTTTCACTTACCGTACATAAACCAAAAATTCAACTTAAATTCAGCAAGGATTGACACTCCAAATATCCTTTCAAAAAATGCATTTAATGATCTTATCTATTTGCTTGATTACTTGCCAAATTTAAGCTTAATAAAGTATAACTGTAACCGCTTACAGTTTCTCGACAAATAAAAGCTACAGTTTTTTATATCATCCAATCCAAAATAGACTGTCAATAAATACAGTCTGTAACCGCTTACAGCTATATTGTAACACCTTTTTAAAAAATAATCAATAGCTTTTCAATTATTTTTTTAATTTTTTTGTGCATCTCTTTTAATGCATGACTGGCGAATAATCAATCTGTGCTTTAAAATAACTCTCTTCTCAGATATCTTTTTATTATCGATTATCTTTATCAGCATGCGAGCTGCAACAGCACCAATATCGTACATGGGCTGCGCAACAGTAGTTAAAGCTGGCCTCGTTACCTCTGCTAAATCGAGATTATCAAATCCTATTATAGAAACATCTTCTGGACATTTTAAACCAGCGTCAAAAACAGCATTAATAGCCCCCATAGCCATTACATCACTGAAAGCAAAGATAGCATCTGGTTTAACATTGCCATTTAGCATTTCTTTTGCAGCTATATAACCGCCTTTTGCCTTAAAATTGCTTTCTTTTATTAATTCATCATATACTTTAAGACCAGCTTCTTTCATAGCATCGAGAAATCCGTAAAACCTATCAACACTATCAACAGTTTCCTTCATGCCATTCAAGTCACCATGAATAACACCTATTTTTTCATGACCTTGCGATATTAAGTACTTTGTAGCATCATAAGCAGCTTTCTTATTGTCTATTACTACATACGGCACATCATAACTTGTGGCTCTTCCAGCCAGTACTAATGGTATTTTTCTATCTTTGAAAATCTCATATATTTCATCTGAAAAATAATCACTGTGGAATATTATGCCATCCACCCATCTGCTTTTCAACATGTCGATGTACTGTATTTCTTTGTCTCGCGAGTTATCGGCGTTGCAAAGAATGATATTGTACTTATAAATATTGCATACATCTTCTATTCCGCGAACAACTTCACTATAATACGGGTTAGATATGTCAGGAACTATTAATCCTATAGTGTTTGTCTTCTTCATTGCCAAACTACGAGCCAATATGCTTGGCTCATAGCCAAGCTCTTTTGCTGCTTTTAATACACTTTCCCTTGCCTTTTCACTTACATACGGGCTATTATTAAAAACCCTTGAAACAGTCGCTGTTGAAACATTTGCCAGTTTTGCTACATCATCTATATTTGCCATACAGACCACACATTCCCTTCGCAATTAACTTAAGTCATAATGTGTTAAAATAGTAACCGCTTACAATTATACCACATTAATTTTAAAACAGCAACACAAATCATTTAAGACCTGTTGTAGAAATCCCTTTGACAAATTGTTTTTGGAATACAAGAAATATAAGTATCATCGGCAACGTCAAAAGTATAGCGCCTGCCATAACTTGATTCCAAAATTGATAATACTGTCCGTAAAATGAATTTAATCCAACCGGCAGTGTGTACATATTATCGCTGGACGTCAAAAGGCTGGGCCACAAAAAGCTATTCCAATTGCCTGTAAACATGAATATAAACTGTGTTGTAAGAGCAGGCTTTGACAATGGCAAAACTATTTGTAGAAAAATCCTAAATCTGGACAACCCGTCTATCGTTGCAGCTTCTTCCATCTCTTTCGGAATAGATAAAAAGAACTGCCTCATTAAAAATATGCCAAAACTACTGGTTAAAAACGGTATTGTAAGCCCCCAATAAGTATTCACCCATCCTAATTTGCTTAATAAAATATACGTCGGCACCATTACAACCTGTCCAGGCACCATCATAAGCGCCAACACAATAATGAATAGGAAATTACGTCCTGCAAAATTAATTCTGGCAAGAGCGTATCCAGCCATTGAATTAAACAATAAATTTCCAAATGTAACTGCGATAGCAACAATCAAACTATTAAAGAACCACCTCAGAAATGGAAACTGACTTACAATCATGTTATAATTGCCAAACGTTAAATTCTTTAAATTGACTCTTAAACTATCTATTTCACTTGTAGGTTTAAGCGAAGTTATTATAGACCAAATAAATGGTCCTAGCGTTATTGCAGCATAGACTATGGCTACCGAATAAAGAAAAAATCTGAATATTTTAGACATGATATATTACCTCCTAATACATTTCATCTCTAAATAATAATCTTTGCAATAATGTCAAAAGCAAAATAATTAGAAATAATACAAAAGCCATAGCTGATGCATATCCCATGTTAAAATCTTTAAATCCTGTTTTATATATGTCAAGAACCACCGTCATCGTCGCGTCAAGTGGCCCTCCGCTTCCTCCTGACACAACGTACGCCTGATCAAAGATTTGAAAAGTACCTATCAATGAGACTACAAGGTTAAAGAACACAACGTGTCTCAACAATGGAAAAGTAATTTTTATAAATCTTTGAAATTTATTTGCACCATCCACTTCTGCTGCCTCATACAATTCCATGGGGATGTCCTGAAGTCCTGCCAAGAATATTACCATATAATTTCCAACCGACGACCAAATAGCCATCATCATGATTGACGGCAAAGCAAAGTTGACATTGTTAAACCATGCTTGACCATGTATACCGACTTTTGACAAAATTGTGTTGACTAAGCCATCTGCTTTAAATAAATACAAAAAAATGACTGACACCGCAACTGTCGATGTTACAGTAGGTATATAGTACGCAACCCTAAAAAAAGTTTTCCCTTTAATGTCTGAATCAACGACTAATGCAAGGATTAATGCTATAAATAATTGCGTAGGTACCACAAACAATGAATATATCGTTGTGTTAAGCAATGCTCTTTTAAATGTTTGATCATTTAACAATTCTATATAATTTTTAAACCCTACCCAGTGGCTTGATGAAGGATTTAAGTATGAAAAATCTTTAAAGCTTATTATAAATGCATAAATTAATGGTCCAATAATAAATACAGAAATAGAAATGACAAAAGGCATCATAAAAGCGTATCCCGAAATAGTTTCATTTATATATTTTTTCTTTGAAATTGAATGAGCTTTCATAATGAGACTCTTCCTTTCAATCCATTAATAGCAACACCAAACAGCAAAATCTTTATGCAGCACCTTAAAGGTGCTGCATAGCATCATTGTCCAAGTTGCTTCTGTGCATTATCAAGTGCTTCTTGAGCATTATTTGTCTGCTTCATTATAAGCGAATCTGAAGCTTTATTTGCTGCATCAGATACTTTTGTTCCAAGAAGGCCAAACTGCCATGGGTAAGAATAAGCTGCACCATCGATAAATGCCACTCTATCTGGATATTTTGCCCTAAATCCTTCTTCCATAGACTTCCTTGATGGAAGGGCAAGACCTGAATCAACAACAAATTGTTGCCCTTCTTTTCCCGTTAAAAACTCTAATAATTTAAATGCTTCATCTTTATTCTTGCTGTTTTTATTCATTACATAAGCAACAGTAAAAGCTAATGTTGCTTTTTGTTTGCCTTCCGGAAGTTCTGCTATTCCATAATTGAGGTTTGGATCTTTGTCTTTTAAGAATGGTATCATCCATCCTCCTTCTATCGCCATTGCAGCTTTCTTAGCAGCAAATACATCGCCATTCCATCCTCCACCTAAATTTTGTGGCGTATCCGCTACTTTATCTTTAGTAATAAGCCCTGTGTAAAAGTCAAGTGCCTGAGCGTTCTCTGGGAGATTTAAAGTTACCTTTCCATCTTTATATACTGAGCCACCATTTTGAATCATAAAAGCTTCGAACCTTGCAAGATCTGACGACAAAACCAAGCCTTTTACCCCATTCTTTGTCAATTTTTGAGCATCTTCTTTTAATTCATCCCATGTCTTTGGAGGCTCACTAATACCTGCAGCATTAAACATGTCTTTATTATAGAATAGCGCTAATGTGTTATAATCCTTTGGAAGACCGTATGTTTTTCCTTCCCACTGAAATGCCGAAAGCAACGATGGTTCGAAATCATTTACATCCACATTGTATTTCTTAATATAATCATCTAATGGTTCTAAAACACCTGATGACATAAGCTGTGGTGCAGGCATGCTATCAAGATAGAAAATGTCCGGTGCTACATTTGCAGCAATTTCTGTTTGTAATTTTTGCATGTAATCGCCTACTATTGTTTCAATTTGTACATTAATATTGGGATATTTTTGCTTAAACGCAGCCAACTGATCATTTACAATTTTCGTTTCAGCAGGTGAAGAAGACCACATGCCAAGTTTTAAAGTTACAGGTTTTGCAGTGTCTTGTTTTTGAACAGAACTAGTTTTATTATTGTTGTTATTGGAAGTAGTGTTTTGCTTTGTTGAGCATCCGGAAAGCAATGTGGCTATCAAAAGTATTGTAACGACAAAAATGCTTATAAATTTTTTACCCATTTTATTTTCTCCTCTCTTGATAAATTATGATTTTAAGCAAACTAAATATTCACCAATTTAAAGTAATCCTGAATCCCCCCTTATTCTATTATTTATCTTTATAGGCAAAACAGCAATTTCTGTTTATGCCTATGATAAATCTAATTAACTTCAACATCTTTCCCTCTTATTTTTACTTTTATCTTTCTTCCGTTGCCTTCGAGAAGTTTTACGTCAACATTATCTTTATAAATATTGATTTGAAGCAGATTGCCTTTCCAATAGACTTGATATGATAATTTATTCCATTTTTCCGGCAACCATGGATTGATATTCAAAACGCCTTCTTTGTCAATGTACAAACCGCCAAATCCAAATACAGCAACCTGCCATGTACCTCCAGCAGAAGCAGCATGGAGACCCTCTTTCGTGTTGCCTTGATTATCTACAAGGTCAACATTGGCACTTCTTAAAAATGAATAATATGCATTTTTATAATCGCCAACTTTCAACCCCATAATAGAATACATGCTGGGGCCTAACGAAGATTTATGCATCGTCCTCTTTTGATAGTATTCATAGTTTATCTTTTTCGTCTCATAGTCAAATTCTTCACCTAATAGTAACATGAGCATCACTACATCAGCCTGTTTTACAAGTTGCGTATCATTTAATTTTGTAACATCTACACCATCAGGCCATAACGGCATATTATTTTCATCAAACTTATCTATTACGTAATCTTTTCTTTTGAAATAACCTTCAAATTGCTCTAAGATCTTTCTTTCTTTATCAAACGGTATATAAATCTTAGTAATAATATTTTTCCAACTTTTTAGTTCATCTTCTGTCAGACAAATCTTAGACGACAACACTTCGTATGTTGATGGATAGTCTTTTTTCAAAATCTCAATAAATTCAATTGCTTTTTGAATGTTCCACCGCGCCAGAAAATTAGTATATGAATTATTATTTACGTGTTCGTGAAATTCATCAGGGCCAATCACATCATTTATTTCATACCTATCTAACGAATCGTTGTATTCGCATCTTGATGCCCAAAATCTGGCAGTTTCTAATATCATTTCGATGCCGCATTTAAGCATAAAATCTATGTCATCTGTAGCTCTGTAGTACTCAAAAACAGCGAAAGCAATATCAGCAGTTATATGGTACTCTATATCTCCAGTCCATATCCTCACGGGATTACCTTTATAATCAACACCCCATTTTGGTGTCTCCTCATTCCCTGTGTCAGCAGATTCCCATGGGTATTGAGCGCCTTTATATCCATTTCGTATGGCATTTTGTCTTGCCGCATCTAAAAGATTGTATCTATACATAAGAAGTGTTTTAGCAGCATTTGGATACACATATATAAAAAATGGAAGCATAAATATTTCTGTATCCCAAAAAACATGTCCTTTGTATCCTTCGCCATGGAGAGCTTTTGCTGCAATGCTTACCCTAGAATCACTTTCGCTAACGGAGCTCATCAAATGAAATACATTAAACCTCAAAGCTTTATCTGCCTCATCATCACAATCTATCTTAATATCCGCAACCTTCCAAAGTTTTTCATATATTTCAATGTGCTTTAAAAGTTCTTTATCTATACCCTCTGAGGCAAAATTGTAAACATCTTTCTCAACTTCACTTTTAATCTTTTCTTTAGATATATCCCTCGATGTGTAAGTTGAAACAAATTTGTCTACTTCAACAGTTTTCTTTTCAATTGCTTCAAATTCATAGTATTCTGAACATATTTCACCTAACGGAGCAAATCTTTTATGCTTCACTATATTATCTCCATCATCGCTGCGATAAATTTTTACATAGAAGCCTGTTCCAATTCTTGCATCATCATCTCTTGTGGCTGTTTCAAGATAACAACCACCATTGACAAATTCAGTATTTTCAACAACACGTAAATGTTTTGTTTTATGTGCTGGATCTTCTTTCGAATTTAACACAGATCCATCGATTATGCTTTCTACAGCAATGGTACCACTATAATTCACAGGTGTTATAAATAGCTTTATAGCAGCACGATGAACGTTATGTTTGCTTAAAAATCTGTACCCTTCTATACGGGTAATCATTCCGGAATCATCTTTTATTGTAATGCCTCTAAACAAGATTCCATGCTTCATATCTAAAATTCTGATAAAATCTAAAATTTCACATTTATCAAGATTCAAATTTTTGCCATTAATGTATATCTTTATGCCAACCCAATTTTGTACATTGACCAATTCCCTTACTTGAGCTTCTGACTTATCAAAAATTCCAGCAATAAAGTTACCTGGGCACTCATCATCAGCGCCTTCTTCAAAACTTCCTCTTACTCCCATATATCCATTTGCAAGAGTAAAATTTGTTTCATACCTTTGATTTAATTTTTTGTCATATCTGTCCTGCAAAATAAGCCATTTATCATCGCTTAACAATTTATTTATATCGTCAATAAATGTATATTTAGCCACATGTATACCTCCTGCCAAATAAATGCATCCGAAACGTTTTGGAAATATTGCAAAAAAAATTATATTTTTTTTGCAGATTGTCTAATAACAAGCCTATGGGGTACTAAGATATGTCTCGGTTTTTCGCCTTTAATTATTGATATAAGATGTCTAGCTGCCATATAACCTATTTTATAATTTTCCTGTCGTACAGTTGTCAAACCTGGAGTTATTAATGATGCTAGTTCAATGTCATCAAAACCAACTATAGATATATCCTCCGGAACCTGCATGCCAAGATCCTGTGCAGCTTTTAATGAACCTATAGCCATCAAATCCGAAGCGTGAAAAACCGCTGTAATTTCAGGATTTTCAAAAATCATCTTTCTGAAACAATTATATCCTCCATCTTGAGTAAAATCATCAAAAACAACATATTCGTCTTTATAAGGAATATTGTTTTTATAAAGTGCTTTTTTATATCCTTCCAATCTTTCAAAACTCACTGCAGCATCATTATGTCCGTTTATAAAGCCGATATTCTTATGCCCCAATTTTATTAAATAGCTTGTTGCCTCAAAAGCAGCTTGCACATTATCTGAACTTACATAGCCTACTTTATCATTTAATATAGGAATATCTATCAGCACAGTTGGAATATCTGTGTTTTTTATCTCTTCTATATACGGATCGCTTAATTTTAAACCCTCCACAATTGCGCCATCAACTTTCCTGTCATTGCATAATTTTTCATAAGGCGTCACATCTTGTGAAGCTGGATCAACCGTATACAATATAAGGTCGTATTTATCTTTTCTTAAACCTGCCTTTATACCTGCCAATATCTCCAGAAAAAACGGATGGTAGGCACCCGGTTTAATAAGTTCTGAAACAACCAGACCTACCGTGTGAGTCTTATTGGTCACTAATCCTCTTGCAATAGAATTAGGAGAATAGTTTAATTCCTCAGCTATTTTCTTGATTTTTTCTCTTGTTTCTTCGCTTACATCCGGATATCCGTTTAAAGCTCTGGAAACCGTAGTTACAGAAACACCCGCGTATTTTGCAATATCTTTTATAGTAACTGCCATTACATATCCACCTTTTCCAAAACGTTTTGGTTTAATTTTATTGTATACCATTTCTTTTTACATGTCAAGTGAACATTTCTAAAATTTTTTTAATAAAATTCCAATTGTCAAAAGCATTTATTTACCTTTCAACAATTGGAATACTTGTTTTTTCAATTCTCTCTCATCGATACTGCCATCTGTAATGCATCAACAGGTTTAAAATTGTAATTTATATAGTATACACTTGATTCCTTTGTCCAGTAAATATTAGTTGTAGTTTTATTTTTAGATACATTTACAACAATCAAGCCTTTGTTTAGCGGAACAGGCAAATTGTAATTTTGTAAGTATTTTACCATCTGTTTTGCCAAATCGATCTGAGGCTTGTCAGGTGAATTAACTTCAACAGTCCATCTGCCCTCTCTCCATTGCACACTGTACTTACCCTTCCCATAATAAACCTGTCCCCATATAAAATCTTTATAATTAAGTTTTTGACTCTGTTCATCGACTATAAAACCATTATTCTGCTGAATCGCATTTACATAATTTTCCGCATCGATATCTGAGGCAAAAAGAAAGCCTCCAAAATCCCCCAAAATATCGTTAGCATCAATATTGGTCGGATCTATTTTTATATTTTTTAAATCTAATAGTTTATCAGATATAATTAAATCAACATTGTAGCTGTCGTTAAACTTTCCCATTTCAGGCACAGCAGTTATATACATATTTTTTTTATCTTCTGGCAAAGGAACAACTGTAGGAGCATAAATCTTAATTATTGCATTACCTTCGATATCTTTCAAAGCATCTATAATAATTGGATTTACATATTCAATATTTTTTTGATTATTGTCCTTTCTTATAGGATACTGTTGCTGCCACGTTTGCCCCCCATCAAGTGTGCTTAATATTAGCCCGTTGCCATTTTTCGTTGACGCAATCCAGCCATTGTAAGTATCTACAAATGTCATCGGAATAGGACCTTCAATTATGCTTTCTAAATCAAATTGCGGAACAGGATAACTGCTCCACGTATTTCCCCCATCAGTAGTTCTCGATATCAAAATCTTATCACTATCATTTTTCGGATTTAGCCCAATGGTAAAAGCAGTTTCTTTATCAACAATATCTATAGAGCTTAAATATGAACCTAAAAAATTATTTGTTTTATGACTACCGTAAAAACTACTAAAATTTTTTTCTTCAGCCAAAGCAGTCCAATTCTTCCCACCATCTGCAGTTTTTAAAATAAGATATGGCTGTTCCTCTGCCGATGTGGATTTGCCCCTATAAATAGCCCATATATTGTTTACATCTAATGCAGAGATCTCTACGGCCCATTGTCCTTGCAAATATGGATTGTAAACAAAATTCCAAGAAATCCCACCATCTCTTGTATAATATATACTATTATTGTATGACGCAAATCCATGGTATTGATCAACAAAATCATAAGAATCAATTTTTATTTTTGTGTTCATGCTTTCCCACGTCTGTCCTCCGTCGTCAGTGATATAAAGTTTACCTTCGTGTATACCATAGCCTCTATTCACCGTTACAAACTTTATGTTTTCAATATTCACATTCATTTTAGGCAATTCAATCCACGTCTTACCCCCATCTGTCGTCTTCAAAATAGATCTATCAGATGATATGGCCCAACCATAAATAGAATTGACAAAATCAAATCCTATTATATTAAAAGAACCCGTATGTTCAACTGTCCAGTTTTTACCTCCATCATTTGTAGACAAAATAATCCCTTGTCCACCAGCCCATCCATCTTTCCCATTTATAAAGTGAATCGCCTGAAGACCAAATTTAGGCGCATTGTTTAGATTATAGCTAAATTCAGCATTTCTATTGATTTTATACGTAGTATCGTTAATACTATTTTCTTGATTTTTGTTTATGCCACAACCAGTTAAGAAAAATATTAAGATTACAAATGACACTGCCAATCTATACGATAATCGCCACATAGTCGTGACTCCCCTTTTTATCTTTCTAAATTAATTTTAGCAGACATTTAAAAGGATTTTATAAAAAAATTATTAAATTTTGATACCATATGGGCATACCCTGATACATATTCCGCAAACAGACCCTCGTCCTATATGTTTAAAATTTTTGTTCATGTACTCACTGCATGCATGTGCATCAACAATTTCCTTTCTATCCATTCCAACTTTCCACAATCTGCCGTGCAGTGCCATTGCTGGACAACTTGTTACGCATAAATTGCAATCACCGCATCTGCTTTCAGTAACAGGAATACCTGGATTTAAATTAAAATCAGTCAATACTGTGCCTAACCTTACTCTTGGGCCATATTTTTCAGTGACCAAGAGCCCATTTTTCCCGATCCATCCTAATCCAGCCATTGTTGCAGCAGTTTTATGCTGAAATAACCCTCTGTACTCTCCAAGTTCTTTTATGGACTGAGATGCAGGTACAGCTAATGCATTGTAGCCCCATTCTTCTAGCAAAAGCATAGTTTTCAATGTAATTTGGTCTATCAATGTATTCACAGAACGGTAGTGATGAAAATAAGTATACGTTGGTTTATCATCAATTTCATTAATTATCCTATCCGACAATTTTATTAAAACAGTTATACCATATTTTAAATCTTGCAAACTTTCAGGAAGCACATCACCAAGATAAGAGAATCCAACATCCGATGCACTCCATTCTTTAATTTTTTCTAAAATAATCATTTGTTTGTCCATTCACATCACCTTTTTAGTTTTATTCCAAAATAATTTTAACATATTGTTGTTAAGTAAAAAAAGAATAAATCATATATTTTTACGCAAAATTAGATATGGGAATAATTTTGAGGAGGTAAAAACATGGCAAGAGGAAGTTGGAATGATAAACCAAAAGTAGTGCCTGAAGCACATCAAGCACTGGATAATTTAAAATATGAAGTAGCAAAAGAATTAGGTTTGCCCGTAAAACAAGGATCTGAAGATTATTGGGGCACACTTACGTCTCGCGATTGCGGTGCTGTCGGAGGACATATGCTAAAAAGAATGGTACACTACGCTGAATCCGCCATGTCAAATGGTATTAGCATAAGCGGCGAAAAGACAACAAAAATTGGAAATGGCGCAGCAGGCAGTGAAGCAGAATACATGAACAAATGATACTTTGGAGAGTATTTAAAATACTCTCTTTTTTTAATATATATTTTGTGGTAGAATATAAATATCATACAACATGTTGTGAGAGGTGTGAAAGTTGAGTTATGAGATTCAAGAATTAGCAGAAAACAAATTGATAATTTTGTACATTTTAAATAGAATAGATATGCCTATTACAGGTGAACAGATAAACAGAATAATTTCTGATAACAACCTTATGAATTATTTCTATCTTCAGCAATACCTAAACGAATTAGAAGAAAGCAATTTTGTAGATCTTAAGGAAAATAAATACGTATTAACTGAGTTTGGTTTAAATGCATTAAAGTTATTCTTTAAGCACATTCAGGAAAAAACGAGAAAAAAAATAGATGAATACATAGTTATAAATAAGGAAAAATTCAGACAAGAATCACAGTATGTAGCCACATATTATAAGAAGTCTGAGAGAGAATACATCGCAAATTTACAAGTTGTAGAAAACGACATTGTCCTTATAGAGATAAATCTAAATTTAGTAAATGCACAACAAGCAAAGATCGTATGTGATAACTGGAAACAAAAATCAAATGACGTATATAATTATATTGTAAAAGCCCTTACGCCTCAAAAATGAGACCATCGGGCTCTTTTCCAACTTCTATCTTTCTTTCAATTTTGAGATTTTCTATATCTACTAAAATCAACTTATTTTCACCAGAAACTGTTATTAATGCATGATTTTTAAACACCCTTACATAAACCGGCATATAACCACAAAAAAGTTCTGTACGTTTTTTTGTATGCAAATCAATTTTCATCAAAGTATTAGAGCATGAATTTACAACAAATATATATTTCTTTGAAAACGCAACGGATATTGGCAGCTTTCCACATTTAATGTCATCGACAAATGTATCATTAATTATGTCATATACGGATATTGAACCATCAAGCCCCGTCTCCAAATACGAGTTCGCCACGAATAAAAATTTTTCATCGTCTGATAAGCACATTCCAAATGGCTTTGACTTAACAGACAATGTTTTTTCTACATGTAGATCAATTGGATCTATCAATGAAATTGAATCAGAATTCGTATTTGATACAAAAATTTTATTATGCTTTTCACTGTATATTATAGACTGTGGCTGAAATCCCACATTAACCTGCTCTACTATCTTACCTGCCATTATGTCAAATACGCTTAGGCAATCTGCATCACCATTTAAAACATATATACGATTATTTAAAATCATACCATCGTTGGGAGAAGATCCAATATATACAGTATCATGCAATCGAAAGTCATTAATACCAATAATACTCATCGAATCATCAAACACATTTAGAGAATAAAGTTCTTTTCTTCTGCTATCAATAAGCAATCTATGGGGTCCTTTTTGCGGTATGTGGAATTTATCACTCTTATAAGTAAAGCCATCATTAATCAACTTAAGAAATGCCTTGGTATGATTGTCGCTTATATAGCTTATAGTGTCATCACCTTTGTTGGCAACAAATATTTTCAATGTTCATCCCCCCATGCATATGCTAATTTATAATATGCACAGAAGGCATTAATGTCACAAAAATGGTCGGGGCAACAGGATTTGAACCTGCGACCTCACGGTCCCGAACCGCGCGCGCTACCTCTGCGCCATGCCCCGACGCATCTACAATTTTATCATAAACAAATTATTATATCAAGTACAATTTAAGAATTCGAATTCTCATCTTATCAAATATCTATGATCTTTTTATATAAGTCCTTTATATCGTACTTTATATGTTCGTCTCTGGCAATTCTCAAAAGTCTTAAGTATTCTTCCCTTGCAAAATCATATTTTAATTGTGCAAGCTTTGTTTTAAGGTAGTTGTCTTTCTCGACCCTTTCAAGGTATAATTCACTCTCTTTAAGCCTCTTTAGTGCATTGTCTATCTCCTGTAGAAGATCTGCACTGTTATATTCCATACAACCACCTTCTAGAGACTGTAGTTTTTTATATTATATTATAGTCTTTATTATTTTATTACCTTTTTTAAATATGTTCTGACATGACCTATCATATAAAGTGAACCGCAAAAAAGTATCAAATCTTTTTTATTTGCTTTTCTCAATGCTTCGTTAATAGCATCATCTATATCTTCAAAATGTAATGGATTCACACCTTTAATTTTTTCAGCTAATTCTTCTGCCGTATAAGCTCTGTCGCTTACAGGTTTTGTCGTTATTACAATGTCTGCCTTGGGTACTATTAACTTAAGCATTTTGTCTGTGTCTTTGTCCTTCAACATGCCAATGACAAGCACCAATCTTTCATAGGAAAACAGATTTAAAGCTTCTTTTAATACCGACATGCCTTGAGGATTGTGGGCACCGTCTATCACGATAAATGGGCATCTGCTTAATACTTCGATTCTGCCAGGCCATTTTGCATCGGCAAGCCCTACTCTTATAGCCTCTTCGCTTATAGTTATACCTTGAGATCTAAGTTTTTCTACAGCCATTAAAGCCAATGAAGCATTGTAAATCTGGTGTTTGCCAATTATACATATCTTAAGATTTTTATAATCTCTGTAATTAAAAATCTGATATTCGCTGTTGGACTCTATTATTTCGACATCATTGATATCTAAAATATCCAAAGATGCTTTTTTAAGGTTTGCCACTCTTTCAATCACTTGCAACGCTTCATCTTTTTGGTAAAAACTTACTATAATTCCATTTTCTTTTATTATTCCAGCTTTCTCATAGGCTATCTTTTCTAAAGTATCTCCTAATTTGTCCATATGGTCATAATCTATTGTCGAAATCACAGAAACCAAAGAATTGTCAATGACATTAGTCGCATCAAAGCGTCCACCTAATCCTACTTCCAGCACCACAAAATCGACATTTTCATCGCGAAAATACTTAAATGCAATTGCAGTAATCAATTCAAATTCTGTCGGATGATGATACCCATCATCTATCATTTTGTCAACAACATCTTTTATGTATTCAACGTAATCTGCCAATTTATCCTTTGGAATATTTTTGTTGTTTATCCTCATTCTTTCTTCAAATTCTTCCAAATACGGAGAGGTGTAAAGTCCTACTTTATATCCAGCATTGATTAAGATACTATTTATAAAGGCACATGTAGAACCCTTTCCATTTGTACCTGCTACATGAATAAATTTAAGTTTTTTTTGAGGATTTCCCATATATTCAAGAAGACGCCTTATGTTATCAAGCCCTAATTTTATGCCAAATTTATTAGTGTTGTGAATGTATTTTATTGCATCGCTGTAATTCACATTATCATCCTCCGAAATTCAAAACCCCAGACAAGACATCAATTGTCTGGGGATGTTTTATAAAAATAATCCCATCATTATTTCATCTACGTATTCATTTCCGATTTTAAATTGTTTCTTTCTTCGTCCCTCTTCTTCAAATCCGTATTTTTGATATAGATGAATGGCATTGGCATTAGAGCTAAATACACTTAAACACAGCTTTGAATAGCTTCTTTTTTTAGCCCAATCAATAGCGTATTCAAATAGCTTCGAACCAATGCCTATATTCCTGTATTTAGCATCTACGCTTATGCCAATCTCACCTACGTGTTGAACTTTAGAAGATCTGCCGCCATAATATCTAAAAAGCGTAAGGCAACCAACTATCTGTCCACCGTAATCAGCAACCAAAATCAGGTCTTTTCCACGATCAAGCCGCTTTATCATTTGTCTTTCCTCTTCTTCTGTCCATCCTGGCTCTTCTGAAACCATGTATATCTTCTCTTTTCCAACACTCTCGATTAGTTTCACTATTCCTTTGGCATCTTTGATATTTGCTTCTCGTATTGTTAAAGTCGGATTTTTTTCTATCCTTTTGAATAGTGTAAACACCATATTACCTCCTTCAGAGGCATCAAAATCATTTTAGCAAATACTCAATACGCTCATCAAGATTTTTAAGCATTTCACTGTATTTTTCGTACTTTTCTTTTTCAGCGTCTACAACATGCTTTGGTGCCTTACCTATAAACTTTTCATTTTTAAGCATACCTTCAGCTCTCTTTATCTCGCTTAAAACTCTCTCTCTTTCAGATCTAAGCCTTTCTATCTCGTCTTTTATATCGATTAAATCTTCAAGAGGCATTACGACTAATGCACCTTCAATTGACCCTGACATGGCTTTCTGAGGCAACATATCTTTATCTTTAATATACATCACTTCGCTGGCACCAGCAAGTTTAGTAATATAATTCTCTCCATCTTTAAATATTTTTATAACATCCTCTTTGTCTGTATTGATTATAACCCTCGCCTTTTTTGACGGTGCTACAGAAGCCTCTGCCCTTAGATTTCTTATTGTCTTTATTGCATCCATTATTAGTATAGTATCTTTTGCTTCTTTTTCAAAAATCAAGTCTTCTCTGTATTCAGGCCATTTGCTAAGCATAATCGTATCGCCTTCATGTGGTATATTTTTAAATATCTCCTCTGTTATAAACGGCATAAAAGGATGCAACAATCTCAATGTATTATCAAGCACATATCTTAAGACAGACTTCGTTATCTTCTTTGCTTCAAAATCATCGCCATAAAGGACAGGTTTGCTAAGCTCTATATACCAATCGCAGAACTCACTCCAAAGAAAATCATACAATTTTCCAGCAGCTATTCCTAATTCGTATTTCTCCAAGTTTTCTGTTACTTCTTTTACTACATCATTCAGCCTTGTTAAAATCCATTTGTCAGCAATGTTGAGATTTTCCAGGTAAAGCGTCGTATCGTCACTTGTAAGGTTAAGCATCACATACCTTGATGCATTCCAAAGCTTGTTGGCAAAATTTCTACTGGCTTCCACTTTATCATCGCTAAATCTCATATCATTTCCTGGGGCATTGCCAGTTATAAGCGTAAATCTCAGTGTATCGGCACCGTACTTTTCTATTATTTCCAGAGGATCAATACCATTTCCTAAAGATTTACTCATTTTCCTGCCTTGCGAATCCCTTACAAGTCCGTGTATCAAGACTCGTCTGAAAGGCACCTCTTTCATGAATTCCAAGCTCATGAAAATCATCCTGGCTACCCAGAAGAATATTATGTCATAGCCTGTTACCAGCACATCGGTTGGGAAGAAGTATTTTAAGTCTTCAGTATCATCAGGCCAACCCATAGTTGAGAAAGGCCATAATGCTGAACTAAACCACGTATCAAGCACATCTTCATCTTGATGAATATTCTCACTGCCACATTTTTCACAGCATATAGGATCGTTTTTAGAGACATTAACGTGGCCACAATCATCACAATACCATGCTGGTATTCTGTGACCCCACCATAGCTGCCTAGATATACACCAATCTTTGATGTTTTCTAGCCAATTAAAATATATCTTTTCAAATCTTTCAGGTATGAATTCTATTTTACCTGTCCTTACAGCTTCAAGTGCTGGCTTTGCAAGAGGCTCCATCTTGACAAACCACTGCTTCGATAAAAACGGTTCAACAGTTGTATGGCATCTATAACAATGGCCTACACTATGATTTAGATCTTCTACCTTTACCAAAAGTCCCATATCTTTTAGCTTTTCGACTATCTTCTTTCGCGCTTCATATCTATCTAATCCATAGTATTCTCCACCATTTTCATTTATCGATGCGTCTTCATTCATTATGTTTATGAAATCAAGCCCATGTCTTATTCCTATTTCAAAATCATTTGGATCATGTGCAGGAGTAACCTTTACAGCTCCTGTTCCAAACGTAGGATCTACGTAATCATCCCCTACGACCGGAATTTCCCTCCCGACAATTGGCAATATAAGAACTTTGCCTATAAGCTGTTTATATCTTTCATCATTTGGATTGACTGCTACTGCTACATCTCCTAACATTGTCTCAGGCCTTGTAGTAGCTATTGTTATGTATCCTTCTTCACCTTTTACAGGATACTTTATGTACCAAAGATGTCCTGATTCATCTTCGTGCTCTACTTCAGCATCTGACAATGCAGTTTTACAACTGGGGCACCAGTTTATTATTCTGTCACCACGATAAATAAGACCTTTCTCGTAAAGGGAAACAAAGACTTCTCTTACGGCTTTCGACAGCGCTTCATCCATTGTGAACCTCTTTCTCGTCCAATCGCATGAAGATCCTAATTTTTTAAGCTGATCTAAAATCCTGTTTTCATACTTTTCCTTCCATTGCCATGCTCTCTCTAAAAATTTTTCTCTCCCTATATCTCTTTTGGTAAGCCCTGTTTCTTCTCTGATTTGGTCGAGAACTTTAACTTCTGTAGCTATGCTGGCATGGTCTGAACCTGGTATCCATAAAGTCACAAAGCCCTGCATTCTTTTCCACCTGATTATTATGTCCTGCATCGTATTGTCTAAAGCATGACCCATGTGCAATTGCCCTGTTATGTTTGGAGGTGGTATTACAATAGTAAATGGCTTCTTGTTTAAATCAATCTTTGGCGTAAAATAACCTTTTTCCATCCATTCTTTGTATATTCTATCCTCAAATTCCTTAGGATTGTACGTCTTAGAAATTTCCATCTTTATCTCCTTTCAATTTTATGTTTTGAATAAAATAAAAAAACCTTTCCCAAAAGGGCGAAGGCTTTCCGCGGTACCACCTTATTTTATAACTTAAGCTGTATCGGGCATACCCGTTTAAGCCTACTTAAGTTTCAGCTTACTTGCTCCAGTGCTACCTTCAATGTACTCAACAACAAGGAAACCTTTCAGCCTTGGGATTCCATCTCTTTTATCTGGTACATTTACTCCTCACTATCATAACAAAATATTTTATTAATATTAATATATACATTAACTTACAAATTGTCAATATCACTTAATTTGTCAACTATATTAAGAATATTAGTTGACAAATATCTGTTGTATTTTATATAATACAAATAAATTACGTTGGAGGTGATTCTTTTGAACAACCATTTAAAAAAGGTGACATTAGCATCTATGTTTGCATCAATCACTATAGTGCTAAGCTTCATAAGCATACCACTTCCTTTTTCGCCCGTGCCAATAACAGGTCAAACACTGGCATTAATGTTGTCTGGAAGTCTTTTAGAACCAATAACAGCTTTTTTAAGCATGATTATTTATCTTGCACTTGGTGCAATAGGAATACCTGTCTTTGCAGGATTTCACGGCGGTATAGGAATACTGTTTGGACCTACAGGCGGATACTTATTGGCTATGCCAATTGCATCATTTGTCACGTCTATGCTATTAAAATCTAAAAAGATAAGCTTTTTAAGGCTGATTATTTCTAATATAATCGGTGGCATAGTGATAGTCTATGTTTTGGGAGTTCTGCAATTAACCATTGTAGCACAATTAAATTTAAAAAAAGCAGTTCTATTAGGTGCACTGCCTTACATGCCTGGTGATTTCATAAAAGTTTTACTGTCTTCATACTTAGCTTTAAAATTGATGCCAATATTAAAAAAACACATAAAAGCTGAAAGATAGCACTTTCAGTTTTTATGTGCCATCATATTCACGCAAAACATTTAAAACAGCTTGCACAGAAAGTCCTGTTTTTTCAGCAATTCTTTTCACGTCATCTGACTCTATGTGAGATTTTATAAATTTGCCATTCAGATAACCCATTTTGACTCTTACATCTCCAAACGGAGTCCTAATGACTTTAAAATCTCTATCAAGAGCATATCTATCAACTTTATACTGCCTTAAGCCGAATGTAGATGTCTCTTCAAAAATTACTTTTCTTACGTTCTCTAAATTTTCTTCCTTGCAAAGCACAGAAAGCATATTAGCAGGTCTCTGTTTTTTCATAAATATGGGAGTAATGTAGACATCCAACGCTCCGTTTTTTAGAAGCCTATCAAATATGTACTGATAATACTCCGGACTCATGTCATCAATATTTGTCTCAAGGATATAAATGTTTTCTACTTTTTTTTTAGTTCTACAGTACCTACAATTGTCCTTAATACGTTTGGCACCTCAAGGTCTTTATGCCCTGCACCGTATCCTATAGATTCAAATTCACATTCCGGCATCGTTCCAAACTCATGAGCCAATGTTTTAGCTATTGCAGCACCTGTAGGCGTCACAAGCTCACCACACACTCCATTATCATAGACAGGTATGCCTTTTAATAATTCTGCTGTAGCTGGAGCTGGAATAGGTATTAAGCCATGCTGGCTTTTCACAAACCCAGAACCTAAAGGCAGCTTTGAAAAGATGATTTTATCAGGTCTTATCATGTCTACAAGCACAGATGTTCCAACTATATCAATGATAGAATCAACTGCTCCTACTTCATGAAAGTGAACTTCATGAGACGGCAGTCCATGCACTTTACCTTCAGCATCTGCCAGATTGCGAAATATCTTAAGGCTCATTTCTTTTACATTATCATTTAGCAAACTTCCATTTATTATGTCCTCAATGTCCTTCATAGTCCTGTGATGGTGATGTCCTTCATCAAAGTCGACTTCAAAAGTATTTGCAGTTATCCCATTCTTCTGCGTTGTTCCAAATTTTAAACTGTATCCGCTTAAGGGAATCTTATTAAGCTCCTCTTTAAATTTATCTACATCTACTATGCCATGTCCTAAAAGAGAGGAAATTGTCATATCGCCTGAAATTCCCGCAAAACAATCAAAGTACAAAAGCTTCATAATAGCTACTCTCCTATCTTATTTATTAGACTTGCAGAATACGCTGCGCCAAACCCATTGTCAATGTTGACTACACTGACACCACTGGAACATGAGTTAAGCATAGCAAGAAGCGCCGAAAGCCCATGAAAATTAGCACCATATCCAACACTTGTTGGCACTGCAATGATTGGACATGCAACAAGTCCACCTACAACTGTAGGCAAAGCACCTTCCATAC
Organism: Thermoanaerobacterium thermosulfurigenes; assembly: GCF_051201035.1. NCBI lineage: Bacteria > Bacillati > Bacillota > Clostridia > Thermoanaerobacterales > Thermoanaerobacteraceae > Thermoanaerobacterium > Thermoanaerobacterium thermosulfurigenes. The sequence goes on along the minus strand of NZ_JBPODR010000010.1, from coordinate 39,942 downwards.
CTGCAATACATATTATGACTCTAAAGCTCCTTAGTTCATCAATTTTGCTTATCAATCTGTGTATTCCAGCCACACCTACATCATATATACGTTTTACGGAATTACCCATAAGTTCAGCAGTTACAGCCGCTTCTTCAGCTACAGGAAGATCAGATGTACCTGCTGCAACAACTCCTATTACACCTTTCGTTTTTTTTATTTCATCTGTTCTAATTGATATTATCCTTGCTTCATCGTAATAAACAACTTTATCGCATACTTCTTTTACTGCTTCAAAATGATCTAAAGATGCTCTTGTACCTAATACATTGCTGCCTTTTTCATACATTCTTAATGCTATTTCTCTCACTTGTTCAGGAGTCTTTCCTTCGCAGTATATAACTTCAGGGTATCCACGCCTTACTTCTCTATTGTAATCTATTTTTGCAAATCCTAAATCTTCGTAAGGAAGTTTTTTTAATACCTCAACAGCTTCTTCCAATTTAATTAAACCATTATTATATTTCTCAAGTACATCTTTTATAATACTATCGTACATCATTTATCAACTCCACCACGGCTTCATTCATGCTACCTGTCCTATATCCTTCAAGATCCAATGACACGTATTTAAACCCTATCTCTTTCAATTTTAAAACTACATTTTTTCTCACAGACTCATCCAACATCATGTTGATCTGTTTTTGGTCAAGCTCTATTCTGGCAATATCACCATGATGTCTTACTCTAAAACCAACAAAGCCTAATTTCAAAAGATATTCTTCTGCTTTATCCACCATAGACAATTTCTGATCTGTTATTTCCTGCCCATATGGAAAACGAGAAGAAAGGCATGCATACGCAGGTTTATTCCATGTTGGAAGCCCTAAAATTTTAGACATCTCTCTTATGTCATTCTTGGTAAATCCACACTCTAAAAGAGGACTCTTTACGCCTAATTCCCTTGCTGCACGTCTGCCAGGCCTGAAGTCCCCGGTATCATCGTAATTTGTACCATCCAAAACATACTCAATGCCTTCTTCTTCTGCAACATTCTTTAACTTTGAAAATAACTCGCTTTTACAGTAATAGCATCTATCTATAGGATTTTTTGAAAAACCTTCAATCTCTAACTCCTCAGACCTTATGATTCTGTGCCTTATACCAATTTGTTTGGCCAACTCTTGCGCTTCTTTAAATTCCCTTTGCGGATATGTAGAAGATGTAGCAGTAACAGCTACACATCTATCCTTAAGCACATCATAACAGACTTTTGCAAGAAAAGTGCTATCAACCCCTCCGGAAAAAGCTATGACAGCACTTCCAAGTTTCTCTATGTACTTCTTTAAATTTTCGTATTTTTCTTCCAGTTTCATAGCCATACCCCCTCAAAAAAATATAACACAAAAAACTTGAAAAACAAAACTCTTAACATTAATATAAACTACTGCTTTTTATTGTAAAGCCTAAATTCTATCGAATAAATAAAAAAAGCTACAAGTGCTAAAATCAGCGCTATTATCATAAGTGTAAGACCATAAGGCCAATCAAATATCGAAAAAATTATAGCTACATAAAAAAGAAGTGTTGCAGTTTTTCCAAATCTATTAGCAGGTATTGTGATATCTTTTCTTTTGTACAAAATAAATGCACCTATTATCATTGTAACTTCTTTTATAATGACGATCAAAATTATAAAGAATGGTATTATACCTTTAATCCATAGGCTTAATAAGACAGTTATAATCATCAACTTATCTGCCAGTGGATCCATCAATATACCTACTTTCGTTATCTGGTTGTAATGGCGAGCAATATACCCATCAAGCACATCAGTAAGTCCAGATATCAAGAATACTGCTGCGGCATAAATATTTCCATTGTATATGTAAAAAAAACTGTAAACAAAAACAGGTATAAGTACAAATCTAATCAATGTCAATGTATTCGGTATGTTCATAAAAGCACCTCTTAAATAAATATCGCTTGTATTGTATTATATTATTTATTTAACAAAAAGTAAATAAAGGCCTTCAAGGCCTTCACACAATTTTACCGTTTAATCCTATCTCAAAAACAAACTCATTATCGCACTTTTTACCATCGTTCATTTTTTCTATATATTTTTTCAAGATGTCAGCTTTAGCGTGAACTTCTAATATCCTGAATTTCTTCAAAAGATCTATGCTTTTTACAATAGAATTCATAGCATCGCTAATAACATCATCGCTTACATTTTCACAATCGTCGATGTAAACATACATGCTACATCTTTTAAGCTGCCAGTTGATATTGTAAAGTCCACAAAAACCTATATTTTCTCCTTCATTTGTTTGCAGTATAAATATTTTTCTGTTTTTCCCGAAGGGAATATTCAATACATTTTCACTTTTTCTTGACACCTTAAACATGTCTATCAAAAATTTCACTACATCAACATCTTTAAGCCATATAGAAAATGACTTTTTGTCCCTCTTTTCCACATCTCTCAAAAATATCTTTTCAGCTTTCACATTAACACCACCTATATATTATTATTCTTTATAAATTTTAAAAATCCTTCTTTCTAAAAGAAAATAATTTTCGACAAAGATGATTATAAATAATTTTATGAATTACTCAATTAATATTGAAGGAAGATTTGCAAACTTGTAGAATATATATATCGAGGTGATAAAATGCAAGCAGCCATAATAAAGGATATTCAGCTTCTATCAAATCCAATTTTAGATTATTTTTTTATATGTATAACAATGATGGGAAGCTCATTATTTTATTTTTTAGCACTGCCTTTATTTTATTGGTGCATTGATAAAAGATTTGGACTTAAATTGGGGTTAGTGCTTTTGTCATCTATATACGTCAATACAGTAATAAAAAACGTAACAATGGTTCAAAGGCCAATTGGATACCCTGGTATCAGATCGATTTTTACACAATCCGCTGGCGGATATTCATTTCCCAGTGGCCATGCACAAGGTACAACTACGTTTTGGGGCACAATGATGTTTAAATACAATAAGAAAATCACAAAAATTTTAGGTGTTGCTTCAATAATACTCGTCTCCCTTTCGCGGTTGTACCTTGGCGTTCACTGGCCTGTCGATATAGTTGGTGGAATTTTAATCGCTTTGTTAGTGATAATAGTCGCGGAACTTGTAGACAGCATAATAATCGAAGGTAAGTATGATATAAAGCTTATATATAAGATAATTCTTTCGCTAATTGTGCCTTTAGGATTGATAATTTTATTTCCATACAATGAAAATTTCGAATACATGGAATTGGCATCTGGTACAATGATAGGATATTTTATTGACCAACATTACTTTAAATTTACCGTAAATAACACGGTTAAAGGTCAAATAGCAAAGTTGATAATTGGTATATCAATTTTTGCTGTAATATTAAGCACTTTGAAATATTTGCTGCCTTATACAGAAATTTTCAATGCATTTAGATATTTCATTGGCGGATTATGGATTTCAATTGGAGCACCACTTCTATTCAATAAACTCAAGCTTAACAAAAAAACCTTATAATACTTGGATTGCCAAGTATTATATTTTTTCTAATATTTCCTTGGCATCATTAGATGAATCTAAAAGCTCTTTTAAATCAAGCCCAGAATCTATGACTTTCTTTATTTTTGTAGAATAGCTTATATCACCTATGAGAATTGTTCCTATCAATTTATTTTCTTTAACAAACAATTTATAATAAGTATTTCCATCTTTATATCTGTAGGATATAGCAGCTTCATCGAAAATATTTCCCGATGAAAAAACATCCACACCAGTTATCTTCAATGTGCTTGACGGAAGGACTTCTTTGTATACCGTATTAACACCAACAGCATTTAAACCTGCCGTCCTCCCTTGAGCCAAAGCGACGGTCCAAAGCCCATATATTTTGCCGTTGTGCTCAGCAACATCACCTGCTGCATATACATCGTCAATATTTGTCTTCATAAAATCATCAACTACAATTCCTTTATTGACTTTTATGCCTGAATCTTTAATCGCATCCAAATTTGGCCTTACGCCTGCTGAAAATATCACAAAATCAGCATCTATTTTAATTCCATTTTTAAGCATAACACCGTCTGCTGTATCACCAATTATCCCCTCTACTTCTGCACCTAATACAAGATTTATACCGCTATCTTTAATGATCTTTTCAATAATCCTTGATCCTTCCTCGTCAGACTGTTTAGGCAGCAACCTTGGAAAAAATTCTACAACTGTCATGTCGTAACCACTTTGTCTTAATGACCAGGCCGCTTCGAGTCCTAACAATCCACCGCCCACTACTACACCTCGTTTTTTGCCATTTATATACTCGTTTAATTTTTCCACATCGTCAAGGCTTCTCACAGTGTAAACACCTTTTTTATCGTTTCCTTTAACTTGTGGAACAAAACTATGACTTCCAGATGCGATTATGAGAACATCATATGTTAAAATGCTGCCGTCATCCAACTTCACAATTTTTTTATCTGTATCTACTGAAAGCACATTTCTCTTAAGCAAAACGTCTATATTGTTATCTTTATACCATTGATCAGGCTTTACATATAATTTTTCCAAATCAAATTGCTGCCCAAGTAAATGTGACAATTTCACCCTGTAATATGTGTTGTATTTCTCCCTCGAAATCATCGTAATTTTTGATTCACCATCGTTCTTTCTGATATTTTCAGCAGCTTGAAGTGCAGCAATCCCGTTTCCTATTATTATGAAATTCATCATTATCAGTCCTTTCCAAATTTTATATGTGAAAATTTTAATTTGTGTTATATGCAGCACGCATATAAAACTCTTATGTTATACAAGCGATGAAGCAAATATTCTTCCAAAATCTCTGCATCTTTCAATATCGTCATCACTTGGAATAAAATTAACTTTAAGACCCGGCTCAACTAAATTAAGTTTAAGACCTTTTAGCCTTTCTTCCATCAATGGTATTGCCTCGCCACTCCATCCATAAGATCCGAAAACTGCAGCAGGCTTATTTTTATTCTTTATTGGATTTATTCTATCTATGACATTCCATATAGGTTCAACAGCATCACCGGTAATTGTAGGGGAACCAAACAAAAGTCCATCTGCTTTTTCAATCTTATCTCTAACATCATCTAAATCAACAGCTTTTGCGTTGTATATTTCAACATCTATAACTCCAGAATCTTTTATGCCATTGCCAATCTCCTCAGCCATTTTTCTCGTGTTTCCGTATGCAGAAACATAGTATATGAGCACTTTCTTTTTTTGAGCTACATCTTCTTTGCTCCACTTCTCATAATCCTGCAAATACTTATCGATATTTTCCCTCAGCACAGGTCCATGTCCTACTGCTATTACATCAAGAGGAATATCCTTAATTTTTTCCAATGCCTCCAAAACCTTTGGCTTAAATGGGCTTATGATGGAATCAAAGTAAAGCTTGTAAGCTTCTTTAAAATCATCTTCAAGATCGTTAAAAAGATGTTTAGGTGTATAATGGCAGCCAAAAGCATCGCATGTAAATAAAATTCTTTCTTCCTCTAAATAAGTGAACATCGTATCTGGCCAATGAAGAAACGGTGCCATGATGAATTTTAATGTCTTACCGCCTAAATCAATAGAGTCACCATCATTTACTATTCTAAACTTAAAATCGCGGTTTATCTGTCCTTTCAAAAAAGTTATAGCCGTCCTGCTGCCAATGACTTCTGCGTTTACCGCCTCTTTGAGAAGTTTCGGCAATGCACCAGAATGATCAGGTTCTGTATGGTCTACAATAATATAATCAATGTCTTTTAAATTTACAAGGCTTTTTATCTTATCGACGTACTCATCGTAAAATGGCTCTTTTACCGTTTCAATCAATGCAATTTTTTCTTTTCCTTTTACAAGATATGAATTGTAAGATGTTCCCCATGGTGTTCTCCATACTATATCAAAATACTCAAGATCAGGATCCAAAACTCCCACCCAGTAAACATCATTTTTTATTTTAACGACTTTATCCATAATATCACCCCATAGATAATAATTATTATTAATTAATATTTTATTTCCTTAATTTAATTATACCACTTGCTGCCAATATTGCAATAGTTAAAAAAATGATTTTTCAAAATTTAATTTGCAATGTACTGCCAAAAAATAAAAACCTCAAAAGAGGTTTTCATTGAACATGATTTACATCGACTTTGTGTGTTTATCAGCTACTTTGCTTGCTCCGTATGAATCAGGTTTTACCTGTGCATCAAAGCCACAGCCAGTAACCATTCCCACTACTTCTTTTATAATATCTTTCGTCATGCCATTCTCGCCAACATCAAGATGTATCTCTATATTAAAATCCTTCTTACCCATTTTTTCAAATTTTGATGACAATATATTTGCAAGCTCTATGCTGTAATTAGCCTCCATAAAAATCCTTTGCCTTAGAGATGGAATTTTTTTATGTTGAAACTTCCTGTAGTAATACCTTGCACCTTTTCCTTCGCGATATATAATCACTGCCGAAACAAAGCATATGACTTTACCAGGCTGTGAATCAGTCCCTATCATAAGCTTGTACTTGGAATTCTTATCATCTTTTATAAACTCCACAATATCATTAAACATCTTATCAATATCCAAAACGCCTTTTGTCGGATTTACAAAATTCAAGGCTATCCATCTCCTTTGATCCTCATAAGAATCCTTTTTATATATTATACACTATTTTTGTTTCTTCTGTGTTAAATTTTCATTAAACAATTAATTTTGTGACAAAGAGAATCAAATGAGACGCCGGTACAAAGACTATTTGCGCCAATAGCGTACCTATTATTTTTCCGAATACTAATAATATCACCATTGTGTTTACATCTTGCTGTGTTCTTTTCCCAGCCAGTGCTTGATCCGTAATAAGTGCTGCAACAGGATCGACAATGACTGTCAAAAGAATTGTGGCAAAGCCATTGACTATTCCCGAAAGCAAACTTGCTGTAGTTCTAAATTCAGGCAGCAATGCACCTGCATACAAAGACGATATAATGCCTGTTGTGTATATAGAAGTGATTATCACATTGTAAACCAGAAAGCTCTTAGGTATTTTCGTCTCTTTGATGCCTTTTAACATGCTAAACTTAGGTAAAACTATCTTAGTCCTTATTTTCTTTATGCTGCTCCACTTTAAAGACATGAGTACAAGTTTCGGCACAGATCCAGCTTTCTCCATGCCATTTATGGCAGACGAAAACACTGAAACAAACGTAGGCATTAACGGCGCACCTATGACAGCGCCTAATGTAGCCGACAACAATACAAATCTCATATCGATGCTTAGCGCTGAAACCATTTTGTACTTTATGGATATATCAACAAGACTTCCTAAAAAGGGCCCTTGAATCATGTTTGATAATCTGGAAATTACAGCCATTATATTAAACAATGATAATGAAACTGCCAGCTTCCTGGTCCTTACGCCGGATGGCCTTATAGAATACGATAATGTATCGATCAAATTTATTATCATTGTGAAAAAGCAAACGATTAATAGCCTCTTTACATCTACCATCTGCACACATCCTAAGCTAAAATATACAAGTTAAATTATAGACATATTTAACAAAAAAAGCAATACATGACGATGAACCGCAAAATCATATTTCATTTCGTTTTTATGCAAAAACTGTGTTATAATTTTTTATGTCAAAACCACTATAGAAACTACAGGAAAGGAAAAGGCGCAAATGGAAAATCTTCGCACTAATAAATGGATAATCTTATCTGCTGTACTAATAGGAACAGTCATGGGGCCTATAGACGGCAGTGTAACAAATATTGCAATGCCACAACTAGCAAAAATTTTCCACACAGATATTACTACTACTAGCTGGATTTCGATGACATACTTATTAATGCTTTCAAGTTTAATGTTGACATTTGGCAGGCTTGGAGATATGGTAGGCTATAAAAAACTATATCAGTATGGTCTTATAACTTTTTCCGTCACTTCCGCCATATTAAGTATGTCAAACAATATCTACATGCTTATTATTGTAAGGGCCTTTCAAGCTATAGGTGCTGGTATGCTTATGTCAATGGCTCCGGCTATAATAACTGCTACATTCCCTCCAAGCGAAAGAGGGAAAGCATTAGGCTTTAATGCAATGGCCGTATCTATAGGGCTTTCGATAGGACCTACATTAGGTGGTTTCTTGCTTACATACTTAGGCTGGAGATCGATATTCTATATAAACATACCAATAGGCATAATTGGTTTTATATGGGCTCAAATAGTAGTTCCAGATAATAAAGGAATTCCAGAGAAATTTGACCCATTTGGGGCATTATCAGCATTTATCTTTCTCACTGCACTTCTCCTATTTATATCTGAAGGAGGTACTTGGGGCTGGACGTCTATCTTAAGCATCGTATCTCTATTGACATCTATAACATTTTTTATAGCATTTGTAATAATAGAATACAAAGTAGAGTTTCCAATGCTCGACTTAAGCTTATTTAAAATAAGATTATTTACCTTTGGAAATCTCAGCACCTTAATAAATTTTATGGCGCAAAACACCATGACGTTTTTGACTCCTTTTCTTTTACAAAAAATTGGGTATTCTACAGATATATCTGGCATAATCATGACATCTTTCCCGTTGATAATGCTTGTTGTTGCACCATTAAGTGGCATTTTATCTGACAGATATGGAGCACAAATTTTATCTACTATTGGCGCTTTGATTACAGCTACAGCACTTTTCTCTATGTCTACACTGACATTACATTCATCGATGGCATCAATAATGTTAAGATTAGGTCTTTTCGGCATTGGCAACGGAATTTTCCAAACGCCTAACAACAGCTCTATAATGGGCAGTGTATCAAGAAATAGGCTCGGCATCGCATCTGCCTTCTTAGCCACAATGAGAAATGCAGGAATGGTCCTCGGTATAGCTATGGGAAGTGCAATATTTACCAATAGGCAGATGTTTTATGAATCAATCAAAATAAACAGCAATAGTGCGTTTTTACTTGGATTGAGGGATGCATATATAGTAGCAGGGATATTTTCCATAATCTGTGCATTAACATCCCTTGTTCGGGATAAAATTAATAAAAAGAATAATTTAGAAAAGGATGGAATGTAAATGGAAAAGACATTTGCTATGGTAAAGCCAGACGGTGTAAAGCGCGGGCTCATAGGCGAGATATTAAAAAGGTACGAAAGCAAAGGACTTAATCTTGTAGCTGCAAAAGTTATATGGCCTTCTTTGGAACTCCTTCAAAAGCACTATGAGGAGCACAAAGACAAACCATTTTACAATGATTTAATTCGATATATGATGTCTGGCCCTGTCTTCGCCATGGTTTTAGAAGGCGATAATGCTGTTAGAATAGTAAGACTCTTAAACGGTCCTACAAAAATTGAAGATGCTCAACCAGGTACAATACGTGGAGATTTTTGCACAAATACGACATTCAATATAGTGCATGGCTCTGACAGCTTAGAAAGTGCAAAAAGAGAAATACTTTTATGGTTTCCAGAATACGCGAATAAAATTTAGGACAAGTAAATAAACTCTAATAGAAGAAAAATTCTATTGGAGGAGAATATTCAATGATCAAAGTATACAGCAAAACCAACAAGTATGGAATTATATATGGAAAGATAGACGACTACAATTGGTATGCTTTAGTGCAAGCTGATGTCGTCGATTACGGAATAAATCCGAAGACATTGTCAAAAGGTGCTGGAAGAGTTTCAAGGCTTTTTATATACAAAGACATTGAAAGAGATGTGTTAAATCAAAGTACAATATCAGAATCCATCATTGCAGACTACAGACATAAATGGAATTTTATAAATGATGATAAGAAAGACATGGTAAAAAAACTTGTAAATTATTTAGAACTTAGATATTCTTTGAAAGTTTTAAAAGAAGCGAAGTAAATTTTACTTCGCCTCTTTTTTTGGCAACACAAAGGCAGTATACAGATTGTTAAAAACAAATTCTATAGATGAAAAAAATACTACTACCAACCAGTCAAACCAAGTCAATGGTATAGTCCTAAAAACAGCACTTAAAAATGGTATGTATATAGTTGAGAGAAAAAGCAAAAATGATGCAATAACTGCAACTACAAGATATTTATTTGTAAATAAGCCTAATTCGAATATCAAATGTCTTTCAGACCTGCATTCAAATGAATGTATAAGCTCCACCATGACTAAAGTCGAAAACGCAATCGTTCTTGCCCTGTCCAATGTGCCATAAGTCAAAGCAAATATGTACGATGACAGCGTGCAAACAGCCATTAAAGTTCCAACGATGCCTATTCTTATTCCAAGACCGTTTGCAAAAATGCTTTCATCTGCCTTTCTCGGCTTTAAATTCATTATGTCTTTATCAGCAGGATCAAGCCCCAATGCTAATGCAGGTAACCCATCCGTCACAAGATTTACCATCAAGATTTGTATAGGAACAAGCGGAAGCTCTAAAGATGACAAAGCAGCTAAAAACATCGTTATTACTTCTCCAATGTTGCATGACAATAAATACCTTATAAATTTTCTTATGTTGTCGTATATAATCCTTCCTTCTTCAATTGCCGCTACAATGGTAGCAAAATTGTCATCAGTCAAAATCATAGAAGATGCCTCTTTCGCTACATCTGTCCCGCTTTTCCCCATAGAAATACCAATATCAGCCTCTTTAATGGCAGGTGCATCATTTACACCATCTCCAGTCATTGCAACAACATATCCCCTGCTTTTTAAAGCTCTTACAATCCTCAGTTTATGTTTTGGAGAAACTCTCGCGTAAACCGTCGTATTCTCTACTGCTTCATTAAGTTTTTTATCATCTAATCTATCTATCTCGTCTCCCGTCATTATATTATCAGTTTTTGAGCGTATATTCAATTCATCTGCAATAGCTGTAGCAGTTAACTTATGGTCTCCTGTTATCATTATAGGTTTAATACCTGCCAATTTACATTTTAATACAGCATCGTATACTTCTCTTCTGGGTGGATCTATCATTCCTTCTAATCCAACAAAGACTAAATCCCTTTCAACTATTGAAGGATCGCTGTATCTAACTCCTTTAGGAAGCCTCCTATATGCAAATGCTAATACCCTAAGAGCATCCTTACTGAACTTCTCGTTTGCATCAAGTATCTTTCTCTTTTCAATTTGGCTTAAAGAAACTTCCCTACCATCTTTCAAAATCTTATTGCAAAGCTCTACTATAACATCAGGTGCTCCTTTCGTAAATGCGTAAATCATACCATTTTCTTCAATTATTACGCTCATCCTTTTTCTGTCTGAATCAAATGGAATTTCTTCGATTCGTTTCATCTTTTTTTCTACGTATTCTTTAGATACACCTCCTAAAATTGATGCATACATAATGGCAGCTTCTGTAGGATCTCCAACGTATTTTACATCTTCTACAACTTCATTTCTTACTTTGGCCTTTTCTATTTTTACGTCCGCATTATTGCACATACATCCTATTTCTAATAGCCTTTTTAATGCAGGATCATAAATTGGCTCTACCTTCCTACTATTTATTGTAAATTTAACGTTGTTTGACTTTCCCTCAATTTCTACAACATTATCATTCACAAAAAACTTTTTAACTGTCATTTTGTTTTCCGTCAAAGTGCCTGTTTTATCAGTACAGATGACATTTGTACATCCAAGCGTCTCTACAGCCGGAAGTTTCCTGACAATCGCATTTCGCTTTAACATCCTTTGTACTCCTATAGCAAGCGATACGGTGACAACTGCAGGAAGACCTTCAGGTATAGCAGCTACAGCAAGGCTAACTCCAGACAAAAACATGTAATAAATAGACTCGCCTCTAATGATTCCCATAACTACCACAAGAGCGCAAATTAATAAAGAACCTGTTACAAGGACCTTACCTAATTTATCGAGCCTTCTTTGAAGTGGTGTCATGCTATCGTCAATATTTTTAATCATCCCTGCAATTTTGCCCATTTCAGTCCTCATACCTACATCAACAACTAAAGCTTTGCAGCGTCCGCTCGTGACTACAGTACCCATGTATATAAAGCTATTTTTTTGCGCCACCCTCCTATTTCCTATTTCGACAGGTTCTTTTGTTACAGGTATAGACTCACCTGTTAAAATAGATTCATCAATCCTTAAGTTAGAAGATTCAAATACAATAGCATCTGCTGGTACTTTGTCGCCTGCTTCAAGCAATATTACATCATCAACTGTTATTTCTTCTGAAGGTATTTCTTTTACAACACCATCCCTTAAAACCTTTGAAGATGGCGCAGAAAGTTTTTTCAGAGCATCCAGTGACTGTTCGGTCCTGTATTCTTGCACAAAACCAAGAATTGCGTTAAGGATTATAATAACCGTGATCGTCACAGCATCGGCTATTTCTCCCATTAGAGCAGAAATCAACGTTGCAACCAACAAAACCATCACAATGAAATCTTTAAATTGATCTAAAAAAATATCGAAAGCAGTCAATTTTCTACCTTCATCAAGAACATTATGACCGTATTTCAATAATCTCTTGCGTGCTTCTTGTTCGCTTAACCCATTTTTGACAGATTCATCGTTAAAGAAGTAAATTGTACTATTTTCTGGTTTTTTTGTTTGAAACATTTGTATCCCCCTTTGTACATTTCTCCTCATATAAAAATATGAGGTCACATGTAAAAACATGACCTCATATTTTTAGGCTTTGCCATTCATCCCTTGCAAAATCAACTATCATAGAATAATTGCTTCTCAATGGATGATTTATTACCTTATTAAACCATTTTAGAGCTTCATCTCTATTGCCTAATATCTTGTTTAGCTCACCTATCAAATATATAAGCTGTATTTCACCTTCAAATGAATCATTTCCTTCATATGCTTTCTCATACTTATCTAATGAAATCTTTAAGAACTTTATTTTATTGGCAGTATCTCCTAATATGTCGTATATCCAACTTATCCTTAAGCATGTCTTAGCAAATATTATATCTTTATCGTTCTTTATTTCTGAACAATATAAAGACAAAAGATATGATTCTAAAGCTTTTTTAGGAGTCCTTTCACCAGAAAACTTTCTTTTTGTCCAATTTGTAGTGATTTTTGAAAGAACTTCTTTTTTACTTTCTTCAGTAATGTTGTTAAAAGATTCGTTTAATGCAGCATAACCACAATTTGGGCATACAATGGGATCATAAAAAAAAGGCTCTATTCCCTCATACTTTGTATACAGATCCTTTCTGATTTCTCTAATTCTCAAATGCGACATTCTTACTTTAGTATAAGTAAATTCTCTGCCACATACTGGACATTTTGTCTTTGTATCATACAAAAAAGAATCCATGGTTTCACTCCTGTCTATGAAGTCTGCAGCAATACTATTATCCAATATATATTTCGAATTACAAGCAAAAAATATTAGCAAATTAGCTTATTTACATCATTTTTTCTTCATTAAACCATATGTTATCCCAATCAGCATCACAATTCCAGCATAACCTGCAACTGGGTACATGTAGTGTACTAATTTTGAAAAACCAAACCCGCTTAATATCAGTCCTACACCACCTGTAATGATTGTACAAACTTTATACAATGTACTTTTAGCATCAGTCAATCTTGCCACGAATCCATAAAGATTCCCAACTGCTGTCGTATAAATCTCTGCAATTAAAATAAAACTGTAAATAAGCTTAAGCAATTTTGAGAATTTTCCAGCTATGTAAAGCATAGGTATTTGATAATTGGAAACGTGAGGCATATTCAAAAGAATCGCCACCAAGATCATCGTAGCACCTGCCCATAAACCTAAACCTCCAAATAATGCACCTAATTTTAAATCCGATTTATTCGTTGTTTGATTTCCAAGTGGCGCCAAAATTGCCACAGACATTAGCAAATTATATGAAGCGTAAATAACCCCAGATACAAAAAAATTCTTGACGGCTGCATCAAATGGCATTGATATGCGGTTTAATACAGAAATATCTGGTGTATAAAAAAGTGCTAATGCACTTATTAAAAATACTCCCAGCAATAAAATCGGCACTACAAAAGAAATAGCAGAAATAACACCTGCTATTCCTGTCAAAACTGTCATGACTGATATTACAGCCATCAAAACAGCTCCAAACTGAGATGGTAGCTCAAACTGCTCTTTAAAAATCGCTGCTGTACCTGCCAGCATTGCCGTAAAAGCTCCGAATAAAAAAAATATTATCACATAATCCATTATTTTGCCAAAAAAAGGGCCTCCAACATCCATAATAACCTCATAATGTGAAGAAGCATTAAGTTTATTGCCCAATAGCAAAATAAAATACCCATATACAATAAACATGATGGCTGCGACAAAAAGACCCACAAATCCTTTTACACCGTGATATCCAAAGAATTGCAGTACTTCCTGTCCAGATGCAAACCCAGCACCGACTACAGTACCTATATATGTAGCAGTAATTGAAAATACCGACAATCTTTTATTCTTCAAGATTGCGCCTCCTAAACGATTTTTCACTAATATATATATTCTCCTAAATGATTTTTATTTATAATCACTTTTAATATTATATTTGATTGTTGTATAATCTTATAAAGTGGGATTTTTAAATCAAAAATTTGACGAGGAGAAATAAAATGAGAAAAAAAACAATTATTTTAACATTGATTATTATTTTTGCAATTATTTTATCTATATTTGGTTATAATAGCTATAATACATTTAAAAATCCAACATCCGCATTTTCAAGCACTAAAATGCCAAATAGCTCAAAAATTACTGATAAAGCTAAAAAAAACAATTCTGAATTTAGCAGTGAAAAAATATATTTGGCATTTCTCGGTTTAGATATGACAGATGAAAGAATAAAAACAATAGGAAACTTTAGGACAGATACAATAGGGATATTTTCAATCGACTTAAAAACAAAAAAAGTAAATCTTTTATCGATTCCAAGAGATACATACGTTCAAATACCAGGTAGAAAAGGATACGATAAAATAAATGCTGCATATCCATATGGTGGCATGGGCAAAAGTGGATATGAACTAAGCTTAAAGACAATCAGCAATTTTCTGGGAATCGATGTTAATTACTACATATCAATAGATATGCAAAACATCTCTCAGATAGTCGATGCGGTTGGTGGCGTTCCAATAAACGTTGAAGAAGACATGCATACACACGGTGCCAATTTAAACAAAGGGTATCAGGTTTTAGACGGCAAAAAAGCTGAAGAATATGTTAGATGGCGTTACGACCCGATGGGAGACATAAATAGAGTAAAAAGGCAGCAACAATTTTTACTGGCATTTTTAAAACAATTAAAGGCAAACAAAAATGATGTATCTTCATACATAAAATTGTACGATGCTTTTAAAGGTGATATATACACAAACCTTAACTTCAATCAGATACTTGCCTTGATTTCGGTGATGAAAGATGTAAACGCTGATGACATTAAAACTTATACAGTGCCAGGAAGTTTCTATAATTTAAACAATATAAGCTACTGGAAGCCCGATATGGAAAAACTGAATGAAATACTTAAAGAATTTAAGTAAATTGTCGACTTATATCAAAAAAATCACAATTTTAGCTGAAGTTTTGAAAAAGTTGCCGAAATTATATTGACTATATTTTTCCATAGTCATATAATAAAGATGAAATTTTTTCATAAATAG
The DNA here is from genome assembly GCF_051201035.1 of Thermoanaerobacterium thermosulfurigenes. Classification (NCBI taxonomy): domain Bacteria; kingdom Bacillati; phylum Bacillota; class Clostridia; order Thermoanaerobacterales; family Thermoanaerobacteraceae; genus Thermoanaerobacterium; species Thermoanaerobacterium thermosulfurigenes. The sequence continues at coordinate 24,261 of NZ_JBPODR010000010.1, read as the reverse complement.
GAGGTGAATTGTTAATTAATTTTTCTTAAATCCTATGAAATTTTACGATAAAGGAGTGAAGGAGTTGAAAAGATTTTCTCTGTCAAAAATCATCTTAGCTTTTGTCTTGTCACTAACGCTTATTTTTCCTTACTTAAATGTTACAGCATTAGCAGATTCAGTTACTATCACACAAGATCAACTGAATATTGTAAACCCATTTATTACACAAGCAGCTACAACTTTTGCAAGTTTACCGTATAATCAAAGAGAAGAAGTAGTACAAAAAGTAAGAAACTTTGTAAATGGAAATATAAGTCAAACTACTAGCAATTTACTAAATAGCATAGCAAACACGCTATCTAGCATAAATACAACAAATTACAATGTAACAGCAGACAATATCGTACTTTTAGCACAAGCAATGAAGACATTCATAACATCAGATAAGCGCAAATCTATACTAGATCAAATTGAAAGCGGTACTATAACAGATGTCACATTAAAACCAAAGGACATAGACACAGATGCATTAAGTAGTTTTAATGATGCTCACAGCAATGTCATCAATTTCTTAATAGACAATGTTCAAACAGGCAGTTTGTTAAATTTAATTCAAGAACATCACAATAACTTAAGGATAGACGATAATTTTAAAGTGTACTACGCTTTAGGAGATACTGTATATTCATTAGATGATATAAGCAAAAACCAAGATCTTAAGGATTTAGCAAATGAACTCTTAAAAGATATGGGTAACAATTTAACTCTAGACGATATTGTCACTGCTGCAGATAGCTTTTCTAGTGCCGCAAGAGGATTGTCATCAGATAATCAAAATCTCCTTCGAGCAGTATTGAATGCGTATGGCATTCAAAATTACACACCTTCTAATGGTAGCGGAAACAACAGTGGTGGAAGCAGTGGTAGCGGAACTATAGGCGGCGGTTCATCAAGTAGTGGAACAGAAGTAACCGAAGTCGGAACACTTGTTGCATCATCTAATGTAGACTTGACAAAAGAAACAACCGTTGCTAGCTCAGACAACGCAATAAGTCTCTATATACCTGCAGGTGTTATAACTAATAACGATGGTTCAACACTTAAAGTTTCTATAAATGTACTTGATGATACACAAGCTAAGACAATCGCTGATAAAGTAAATATAGCATCACTTACACTTCTCGGCAAAGTATATGAGTTCTATTTTAAAGCTACAAAAGATGGGAAAGATACATACATTTCTTCATTCGACAAACCAATAACAGTGAAGCTGTCGTTAAATGGTATAGATACGACAAAGTACGATCCAAAGAAAATAAGCTTATTTAAGATTGACAACGATACTGCTATATATAAAGGCGGTAAATACGACAAAACAACAAACACTATAACAACTAAACTATATGGTTTTAGCACATATGCGCTTATGTACTACAATAAAACATTCAAAGATATATCAAATCACTGGGCAAAAAGCGATATAGAATACATGGCATCTAAACATATAACAGATGGTATAACATCTGATACTTTTAATCCTGAAGGAAATGTAACAAGAGCACAATTTGCTGCATTTCTAATCAAACTATTAAATGTACCATATCAAACGAAAGCAACACCATTTACAGATGTAAAAAGTAGTGATTGGTATTACAACGACGTGACAACAGCGTACAATATTGGATTGGTAAAAGGCATCTCATCTGACAAATTTGCTCCAAATGACAATATAACTAGAGAGCAGATGGCTGCAATGGCTCTTGATGCGTTGAAATATATGGGTAAAGATACTGCCATCAGCCAAGATGAAGTGACAAAATTTTTAGCACAATATAAAGATACTAAAGATGTATCAGGTTGGGCAAAAGAGGCTGTTGCAGCATCTGTCAAATATAATATCATGAATGGGATGACACAAGTTACCTACAGTCCACTTTCAACATCAACAAGAGCACAAGCAATTGCCGTAATAAGCAGATTATTTGACATGCAGTAAAAATATATAGAGGGGAACATAGATCTCTTCCCCTCTACATTTATTATTGCGAGGTAGAGTATGAAAAAGGCAATAATTATTATATCAATATCAATATCAATATTGCTCATATCAGGCTTAACATATGTGGGAATTAACTATGCATTTAACAAAATTTCATCAAATTTACTATCAAATATGGTATTGAAAAATAGCACTGAAAACTCTTTAAATGGCAATCAACATGAAACTAAAAACATCAACAGTTATGAAATCAACAGTGACAATCCAAAAAACAATGAGAATACAAAAAATGAAGACAACAATCCTTTGGGTAATAAAAACAATAGTTCTTCAAGTAAAAACTCAAACAATAATAGCAATAAAACAAATGCATCAACTAATTCTACTGTGACAAAAGACACTATCAAACAAATTGAAAGTTCAGTTTCCGTTTCTGACAAAGCTGAAATTGTAAAAATGGTAACATCAAAACTTAGTACTAGTGACATTCAATATTTAATGTCGCTATTAAAAGGTGGTTTAACACCTGAAGAAAAAGAAAAAGCCAAAAACATTGCCTATTCAAAATTTTCTCCTGCTGAAATCGAAAGAATCAAAGAATTATATCACAAATACTATTTAGCAGGTAATAAGTAGCTATTTTATTATCTGTAATACCATATTATTCTGCATAATTTTATACATATGTGAATGATTAAGAGTAAAAATACATTTTTTACTCTTATTTTTATTAAAAATCTTTGTTATTTAAACCAGTAAAAGTAACACGCTATACTTATAAAATTTAAAAACTTTTAATCATTTTTAATATTTATTTAATGAATGAGTAAACATTAAAATGTATAATATTGTTAAATATATATAAGCAAGGGAGGAAAAGCAATTGAAAAAATTGTTAATGATATTTTTAGCATTAGCACTGCTTTTAAGCAGTTGTCAACTTGATAATAAGAATAGTCTAAACATAACAAGTAAAATTACTGCTAAACATGCCGCAAGTAGTGAAAAGTCGGATTTAAACATTGAAAAAAATAAAGATACAGTTTCTGTAGAAAAATGGAAATGGGATTTTAAAGATAATCATATTTCACTAGATAATTTACAGTTATACAAAAGCGTTGATAGCGGCAAATCATGGAATAAAATTTCTATTCCGATGGATAAAATTCCTAAAGAATCATACACCGATGCTGAAAGCATAGTACCTTATTTTTTAGGAGACATCGGATGGGTATCTTGGATTGTGCCGCCAACGCTATACACACTCAAAACCACAGACGGTGGGTTGCATTGGAAAAAATTAAGTTTTGAAATTGGACAATTGGGAGAGGATATAGCTGCCCTCCAGTTTATTACAGCTGATGAAGGCTGGGTCTTAACGGTACTACATGGGGCAGGAATGCAGATAAATTATTTATTAAAAACAGACAACGGTGGTACATCGTGGAAAGAAATAAAAATAACTTCAGACAAAAATTACACAGGTCTCTACAGTTCTGGAAATTATTCAAACATGATATTTTATGGTCGCTACAATGGCTGGATAACTGTCTCAAATAGCACATCTTCAGAAACCGTAACATATAAAACATCTGATGGAGGAAAAACGTGGTCAAAAGTTTTATTGCCAGTGCCAAAAAGTTACAAAAAATACTACGTCATGTCTGCAAATGTCCCTGTCCTCGTAGGTGTCAAAAATTACACATTTACTGTAGAGTATAGGGGACTTAGCAACAATAAAACCGTAAAACATGCAATAACGTATAAGTCAAATGATGGCGGAAATAAATGGGAAATAGCCCATATAGACTAAATCTTATTTTACATTCAAACCAGAAATCGCAACTTCATCCAAAACATCATGGTCACTTAATTTTAAAGTTTTTAGATATTTTATAAAGTCGTCTTTTAAGTCGTCTCTTTTCAAAGCATATTCAACAGTAGCCTTAAGATACCCTAATTTATCTCCTACATCATACCTCTTGCCTTCAAAATTATATGCGTATATTGCTTCATAGTCTAATAGCACTTTAAGTGCATCAGTAAGCTGTATTTCACCACCTGCTCCGGGCCTTAAGTCTTTTAGTATATCAAATATCCTTGGCGATATTATATATCTTCCAAGTATGGCCATGTTTGACGGTGCTTCTTCTTTTTTTGGCTTCTCTACTAGGTTGTTTACTCTATACAGCCTGTCATCAATCATGTTGGCATCTACTATGCCGTATTTGTCTACTTCACTTTTTGGCACTTCTTGTACGCCTATTATGGAACAGTTGTATCTTTCGTACTGTTCTATCATCTGCTTCAATACGGGTACTTCTGCATCAACTATATCGTCCCCTAAAAGAACTGCAAATGGCTCATCTCCTACAAATGTATGTGCACAATAAATGGCATGTCCAAGTCCTTTCGGCTCTTTTTGCCTTATATAATGTATATCCACCATATTTGTTATATCTTCAACGAGGTTTAAAAGATTTTCTTTGCCTTTTTTCTTTAATTCTAACTCTAATTCTACAGATTTGTCGAAATGGTCCTCTATGGCTCTTTTGTTTCTTCCTGTTATTATGAGTATATCCTCTATGCCAGAGTTTACGGCTTCTTCTACTATATATTGTATAGTCGGCTTATCAACTATTGGAAGCATCTCCTTTGGCTGTGCTTTTGTTGCAGGTAAAAACCTTGTTCCAAGTCCTGCCGCTGGAATTATCGCTTTTCTTATTTTCATGCGTATTCCTCCATTATTTCATAGCGTTTGTAATCATGATTTATTTAGCATATTTTAAGTTCTAAACAGTTTATGAAATATGCCTTTTTTCTTTAAAACAGGTTCGCGAACATCTATTTCAAGTCCATTTATCACTTTGTATCCATTTTCAACAATATAATCAATAACTTCATGATCAATTCCGCTATCTTTCAATATCAATAGCGAATCAACAATATGTGGAGATCGCCCTTTCGCAGTATGAGCATCTGATGCTATTAAATGCACCATATTTAATCTGGTTAGGTGAGCAACCTTCTTCGCAATCTTGTTTCCAAAGAGTCCGGTTACGCTGGTGGAATTAACCTGCATTAATGCTCCCTTTTTAATAAGATTATACACTAAATCAAAATTATCGTCGACGTATTTATATCTTTCTATATGGGCAATTATAGGCGTAACGCCCATTAATTTAAATTCAAATATCACGTCTTCTACATAGCTAGGAAATTCCACCATCGGAAGTTCTACCAATATATATTTGCCATTATCGCTAATAGACATAATGCTGCCCTCTTTATATTTTGATGGCAACGTATGAGAAATATATGCCTCACAACCAGGCAATATTTTTACATCAATACCATTTTTCAAAAAATAATTGTTTAATAAGTCACATTTATTTTTTATAAAGTCTTTACTTATTTCACTTTCGTATTCGATATAGTGTGGAGTTGCTACTATCGTCTTGATACCATCTTTTTGGGCTATTTGTGCCATTTCTAAAGATGTATCAATGTCGGCTGCTCCGTCGTCAATTTCTGGTAGTATATGGCAATGAATGTCAACCATTATTTTTTCCTTCTTTTCCTTTTATGTTTGCTTCCATCATTATTATAATAATAGTAATAATAATAGCCACTTCTTTGTTCTTTTACTTTATTTAAAACAGCTCCAAGAATATTAGCTTTCAAATTTGTAAGAATTTCCTTTGCTCTTTTGGTAGCTTCAATTTCTGTCTTATTTGCTTGGATAACTAAAATAACCCCATCCACTACTGGCGCAAGAACCGTAGGATCTGTTACCAATAAAACGGGCGGTGCATCAAGCAAAACATAATCATAATCTTCTTTAAGTCTGTCTAAAAAAACTTTCATCCTGTTTGAACCTATTAATTCAGATGGATTTGGCGGTATTGGACCAGACGTTATTATACCCAAATTGTCAAATTCTTTATCTGATATAACATACTTTTCATACCTATCATCTTCCACAATTATATTTGTCAATCCACTCATATTTGGAATTTTAAACATCTGGTGCACAGTAGGGTTTCTTAAATCACAATCAACAACAATCACTTTAACGCTAGTCATAGCTAATGCATATGCCAGATTTTTTATAATTGTGCTTTTCCCTTCATTGGGCAACGAACTTGTTATCAAAATGCTTTTTACTTTTTTATCCACGCTAGTAAATTGTAAATTTGTCCTCAATGAGCGAAAAGCTTCTGAAACTGTTGTCTTTGAGTTAACAACATTATTTTTGAATACATTATTATTTACATCAATCAATTATATGGCCTCCTCAGTCTTTAAGTTCAGGAATTACACCCAGTACAGGCAAATCAAGATATTTTTTTACATCGTCAATACTTTTGTATGTCTTATCAAAGTACTCAAGTAGAAATATTATAAATATGCTTACCATTATGCCTAATATCGCAGCAATGCTCATATTAAGTGTCGGCTTTGGACTTATCTTAGTTGTAGGAGGTATAGCCTCATCAATCACACTTACATTGTCAACTTTCATTATTTTTACTATATTATCGACGAATGAACCTGCAACTGCATTAGCTATATCTGCTGCAATCTTTGGGTCATTATCTTTTACACTTATATTTATTACTTCTGTATCCCCTTCTTCTGCTACATCTATATTTTTCTTTAACTGATCTGTCGTCATATTTAAATTCAATTTATTTATAGCTTCTTGCAGTACTGATCTGCTTGTTGCGATTTCCGCATATGTTGCTGCAAGAAGCCTGTTCGTCTGAACATCCTGAAACTGAATTTGTCCATTATTGTACTGTGCTGTTTGAGATTTGCTTACAATTAGCGATGTACTAGCCTGATACGTTGGCTTTATTACATAAAAGGACAAAATTCCGCTCATCACTACTGCTGCTACAGTAATAATTAATATGAGCCACCATCTTTTTCTTAAAATTTCCAAAATCTCCTTCAAATCTATTTCTTCTTCACTCATAGTCTAATTTCTCTCCTTTGCTATTAATTTGTCTTTTCAATTTTTAAAACACAACCCTTATTAAAAACTTATAAACTAATTACGATTCTACGACACTTCAGACAACTTATTAAATTCACCATTGTCTAGTTCCTCTACAATATGTATTCCTAAGTCAACAAGATTAGCATTTCCAGATACATTTAGCCTAACTTTTACCCTTCCTTTTCGTTTATCAATTTTTTCGATAAGACCTTCAAACCCTTTAAGCGGTCCATCGATTATCTTAACTTTACCACCTATCTTGATTCCTGTTGAGAATCCAACAATGTCAGAGTCGCCTACAAGCGAAAGTATAATCTTTATTTCTTCTTCTCTAACCTCAGCAGGCTCTGCCTCATCTTTTAAAAATTTTAAAAAGCGAGGTAATCTTTTAATATCATTGTAAAGTTCATAGCTCATGCACGTCTTTATAAATACGTAACCCGGAAATAAAGACTTTATCTTTTCCACACGATTCTTGCCTTTTCTTTCAATTATTGCCCTTTTAGGTATCAACACTCTAATAGATTTTCTTTTCAAGTTACAAAATAGCAATTCAATCAACCTTTTTACTTTCAGTTCATCTCCAGTCCTAGTATATATGACATACCATTTTTCATCATCTTCCACATATGCTGCCTCCTTTTGATTTGTTTTTATGATGTATTCGACATGACACATTAAAAATCCTTCTTTAGTGACCGTTTACAACAAAAAAATCATAAAATTTTTCCAAAACAAAAGGGACGTGATATTTCCCACAGTCCCTTCGTACATTCCTATTTAAGCTCAACACCGTATTTTTTTAATACCTCTGCAAGCTCATCTTTTATCTCTTCAAGCCTTTTTTCAGTATTAGCTTCACACCTTACAATCAATTCAGGTCCTGTATTAGATGCTCTAACAAGCCCCCATCCGCCGTCAAACATGACTCTTGCACCATCGATATCGATCAATTCATATCCTTTTTCTCTAAAATGTTCTGTCACACCTTTTACAACATCAAATTTCTTTTCATCATCGCAGTGCAATCTCAATTCCGGAGTCGAAGGATATTTCGGCACATCTGACAAAAGCTCTGACAATGTCTTATTCGTATTAGAAAGTATTCTAAGGAGTCTTGCTGCAGCATACGCCGCATCATCATAGCCATAATACTCATCTGCAAAGAACATGTGGCCTGACATCTCGCCTGTAAAGACAGCATTGATTTCTTTCATCTTTGCCTTTATAAGGCTGTGACCAGTCTTATAGAAGATCGGATTTCCACCAAGTTTCTTTATCTCTTCAGGCAGTGCCTTTGAACATTTTACTTCGACTATGGCATCTGCACCTGGATGCTTTTTCATTATTTCCCTCCAGTAAAGCACCATCAGCATATCGCCCCAGATTATGTTGCCCTTCTCATCAACGACGCCAATCCTATCTCCATCACCGTCAAAAGCTATGCCAACGTCTGCGCTAAGTCTTTTAACCTCACTTATCAAGTCTTTCAAATTGTCTGCATTCACTGGATCAGGAAAATGGTTTGGAAATGTTGGATCTGATTCACAGTACAGTGGGTATACTTCGCACCCAAGCCCGTATATAATATCAGGATATATGTTTGAGCATGTACCGTTTCCACAGTCTACAACAACTTTAAGCTTTTTATTGCCAAGTCTCACCTTATCCTGAATCATCTTTATGTAGCTTTGTATAGGGTATGCGTATTTCAAAGAACCTGTCCCTGTCTTGAAATCACCTTTCTCTGCAATATGATATAGCTTTTTAAGCTCATCACCATATATAGTAGATGGTCCAAATGCAACTTTAAATCCGTTAAACTGCGGTGGATTATGGCTTGCTGTTATCATAAGTCCTGCGTCGTAATTATATAGTATGCGTGAATAGTAAAAAGCAGGCGTAGACAGAACACCGATATCCAGCACATTACATCCAGTAGAAGTAAGTCCCTTTACCACAGCATTTCTTATGGGTTTTGAAGATATCCTGTTGTCTCTGCCTACAATTACATCTTTTACGCCTTTTTCATTTTGAATATATGTACCGAAGGCTTTACCAATAAGCTCTGCTGTTTCTTCGGTAAGATCATCATTCCATACACCGCGTATATCGTACATCCTAAACATATTTTGATTTAGAGCCATAAAAACTCCCTCCTTTAAAATTAGCGTTCATAATATATTATATACTAAAGTATTACATTCACAAGCTGCATCAATAAAATTCTGTCAAATTCAACTTGAATTATTTATCAATTTTGTTCATTATAATCAAAAAGTCTATGATTAACGCTGTTTCAATAATATTATAAACAATACTATCTTAGCCATATTTTTTTGTAAAACCGTGTGGTATAATAATTATAAGTATTAAGAGAAATGGATAGAAGGGAAAAAGAAGGAGAAAAATATTTAGAAAGATGTGTTGAGGCTATAAAAGATATTCCTTTGGACATAAATAAAAAGAAAGACATAACATTTAAGGCTGAGATATTGTCAGGTATAGTTTTTAAAAGAGAAGTTATTGAGAAAGTTTTTTCGGAGGTGGTAAGAATGTTTAGAATTGAAGAATCCGAAACATATAAGATGATAATCGAAAAGGGTATTGAAAAAGGTATTGAAAAGGGTATTGAAAAGGGTATTGAAAAAGGCGAAAAAGAAAAAAGCATAAAAATTGCTAAAAAATTATTAGAAGAAGGTATGGATATTGATAAAATAGCAAAAATTACAGAATTAGCAAAGGAAGAGATAAAAAAATTAATAAATTAAAACAAGTAATGAGCATAACAATTCAAAAACTAATTTGTTATGCTCATTTTTTTAATTAACTCATTGACAATAAATCTTTAATGATATCATCAAGAATAAGCTCTTGATATCCAGCTTTTTTCAATAATCTCATTTTGTCTGCTAAAGGCTTTAATTGAGCCGTATCGATTTTATCTATCATTTTAAGCCTTGATTCAGTCAATGTCTTATCTGATAAAGCTTTTATGTAATCTTCAACATCATATCTCCAAAAATGAAATCTGTCAGGATATCTCTTGAAAAGTCTATGTGCTATCTGTAATCCTTCGGGGTCAAAATCACCTGAATAATATATATCTGTACCATTTTTATATAGCATATCTAAAAGGACAAGCAGAGATAATCTGGGCTGGCCATATGCACAGACAAGTGGAACAGGCTTCCTAATAAAATCACATACGGATAAAAAAACACCTGGATTTTCCAATACAAATACTTTTTTGGATGGGCTCTCGACCTTATCCAGCACGCTCAAATTGTAAAGCGGTATTTGCAAAACTTCATTGCATTCATAAGCAGCTTCAAACACCTTATTACACTCGTCTTTGCTATATGCCAAAAGCCCTTTAAGCGTCACAAAATTCGATATCTCATCAATCACTATGCCAGCTTTATATAAAAGCTCGGCAACCTCCTCAGAATTTTTCACCTCATCGAACCCAAAAATCGTAGCCAATGCATTTATAAGCATTTTACCACAGTCAGTGTTTACATCGAAACCATGTGGGTCTCTAGTTATATGGGATGAAAAGACTGGAAGCCTTACCTTCTTTCCTTCGTAAACCGGAAGTCTATTTAATGCATCACAAACGTATTTTATATCTTTTTTGAGCAAAGTGCGATCACTATCATATCTCTGATTTATCGTTTTTACACCAATAGCTTTATTTTCATAAATAGATTTCAACCACTGCCAGCACTTTGTCCCTTCATACTCAGATAAAAACTTGTTAAAGAACTTTTCTTTTTCATTTTCATACTGATACATGTCTTCTTTTTTGCTGGTCAGCTTTTCATCAAAATACGATTCTAATATATCCATCAAACTGTACTCTTCAAATCTCGTATTCAAAAATGTCTCTGCAAATTTATTGACATCGATATTTACTGATTTTCGCTTGCTAAAGTCTTTTTTAAAATGGTTAGATAATACTACTTTCTCAGAATCCGTTAAATCATCAAGTTTGATTACACCGCCTATCCTTCCTATGCTCTTATATTTATCCCTAATAGCTTTAAATATCCTTTCATACCCTTTATTTCTTCTAAAAAATGCTATATCATCGGCTTTCATCTACTCACCTACTCCTTGTAAATGCAACCTCATCGTACGAAAAATCATCGATCTCTTCAACACTTTTTTCAATTCCAGTAACTAAACGCCTAATCTTTCCATCCCATTTATATCTTACCAACGACACATAACTTGCATTTTTAGGCCTTATAAGCTCGTATATAGATAGCTCTGGCACTGTATCATAATCGCCCCACAGTACTTGTGAGTTCATGATGAAATTCAATCCCAAGTCTTCTATAAGTTTAAACATATCTCTTATGTTGTTGTCATCCACTCCTGCAAAAGCTTCATCAAGCGATATAATCTTTGGAGCTTGTGATGACGCCGATTGATACATAGAGTACACTGCTGAGAAAAGAGGTATATACATGGCCATAGCTTTCTCTCCACCGCTAAACTTGTAAAAGGCATTGTTTGTAAGTTCTTTGCGATTTTCTCCTTCTTTTTTGAAATACAACTTAAACTCAAACCAATCTCTATAGTCGAGAATGCTCTTCATTATCTGGTGGAATGTATCAGTATTGCTGTTTTCCTCATATATTTTCTTTGCACTTTCAACCTTTGATCTAAAGTGATTTACTACTAAATTAAAATCTTCTTCTTTCATCATGTCTGCATCAAGCTTTAAAAGCTCTACAAGCTCTCTTGTATTTAGCTCTTGCTCATTTGTAGCAGCCTTTGGCTTCCATTCCAATTGAAACTTAAGACCGCTTGACGTATCACGCTGAGACATTAACTCATTCATCTTTTTAACCCATTCTTCTGCTTTAAAGATTCTGCTTCTTATTTTACGCCCTACATTGTGCATGATTATATCCTCAAAAAGCTGCCTATCCTTTTCTTTCATAAGGTTTTCGTTTATTTTTATATCTTCATCGATCATATTATAAAGCCCATAAAGGGATATCTTTTTGTCATTTACTTTCGCTGTTATCTGATATCTTCTTAAATCTTTATATATTTCTTGATAAGTATCAATATCTGTATCAGTTTGTTCAATTTCTACCACATCTAATGAAAGCCCATATTCTACAAGCTCATTTATACAGACATAAAATGCATTTCTTATTTTTTCTGTGGCACTGTCTTTATCAAACTTTGCAAACATCTCTTTGTACTGTGATTGAATAGTCTTCGCTGCTTTATACATATCATCTATATCTGTAAGCTCATCAACGAATCCAAATATTATCTCATCTTTTAACCCTTTATGGTATATGTTTAAAATATCCTGATTTTTTCTTATTTCTTCTTTTAACCTTTCATATTCTTTTTCTTGCAGGACTACTCTCTCTTTAAGTGCAGCAGTTTTAGCAGTTAAATCATTTATTTCTTTTGGTATGTCGTCAATCCTTTTTATACACTGTAAAAGCTCTTTTTGAAGATCTTCTATGCCAAGTTTTTCAATGGTTTCTTTTAATACATTGATCTTTTCTATGCTGTTTTTTATCTTCGCATCTAATACATCAATCTCAAACTTGTAATTATCAATGTCATACTCGATATCTTGTTTCTGCATTTTTCTAGTCTCTGCACTTCTTAAGACAGTAATATAGCTATTGTAATTTATCTGTAATTTCTGTAGGAGATTCTTGTACTCATCTAACTGTTCTAAAGCACTTTCGTAAGATTTGGCATCTGCATGAATGCCAATTCCAGACGTCAACTTCCTAACAATTGCTTTTTTTTCTTGAAGTACATCAAAAAGCTTCTTAGCAGCAATTGTCGCATCATTCAATTTAATCTCCGTGAATTTTTGATTCGATTGCGCTTCTTTCAATTCCTTTAGCGCTTCTTCCAAATCATCTTTCCCTGGAAAATTTTTATATTCTACGTCTAAATCACTTAGCTGAGATTTTATTGACAGTTGTCTATCATTTAGTTCTCTTATTTCACCTTTTATGGCGTCTATTTCTTTAGATATTGATGATATCATTTCATCTCTAAAGCGCCGTCTCGACTCAAAACCTATATACCTTGACTTTACATTTCCTACAGCTTTCCCTTTTAAAACCCCTATTCCATACGTGCCATCATCATTCACATATGTTGCATTCTCTTCCTCATAAATAAATACATTGCTTAAAGCATCTGAAATTTCATCTAAGCCGACACCGCTATTTGAATCGACAACATCAAAATACTGCAGTACATTAAGTTTCATGTTAAAAGTCCCTGGAATGATATACTTATCTGCCATGTCCTTATCCATTTTCATTGCTCTATCAATATCGCTTCTTGACACAATAAGTGCATCCAAGATTCCCATGTCCATAAGAGCTGATTCAATATTTCCCTTTGTATCATCATCTATATCATTTTTAAAGTCAATTGCTTTATAAAGTGGCACATATGCAATTCCTGCTTTATCCAATCTATTTCTGTTTTCTATAACTTCCACATTGCGAGGTGGTTCTGGATCATATGTCTCTCTCCACTTTCTTAATTCCTCTTCTTTTTCATCCAGCTTAGAATTTCTTAAGTCCAATTCATTTTTAACTTTAATCAAGTCCATCTGAAACTTTTCTCTGATATCCTCGTAGGGCTTCCTTACAAATGATATAAGATCTTCATAAGTACTTGTTTTCCCGTATGATAGAACTATTCTGGAAAGTTCTTCGATTTTTTCTCTATTAAGCTTCAAAAATCTATTCGTATCTGACCAATCGTAAATTTTATCAATAAACCTGTTTTTTTCTTCATCAAGCAAAATCTCAATTTCATTGACTTTTCGTTTCCAGTCCTCGTTTGCCTTTCTCAACCTATCTTCTTCTAACAACGCGTCATTGTATTTTTTGTTTGCGTCTACCTCGTCATTAATGGCATCTAATGCCATTTTCACTTTTCCTGTATACTCTTTTAGTGAATTGCTCCAAAAATCAAAGTCAAAATCCTTACCATAAGACTTTTTTAATTCTTCTTCTGAGAAGCTATGCTCATCAAAATTGACTTCTTCAGATATAGAAGCCATATCCAAAAGATTTTCTTTTATTTTTTCATCAATGCTATATTCTCTACTGTAAAGCTCCTTTAGCTCTTCCTCTATTTGGAAACATCTCTCTTTTTTCTTTTTAAGCTGAATTTCTTTTAAATCCCTATCTTTTCTAAATTGTTTTAAAATATTTTCTTCTTCAACAAGTTCTCTTTGTGTATTAAAGGCATCATTTTTTCTCAGTTGAATTTCTTTATTTTTCAAAGCCTGAAGTTCACTTTCAAGTTCTAATATTCTATCTTCACCCTGGAAAACATCTTGATTATTTTTTTCAATGCTTTGCAGCAATTCATCACTTTGTTTTTGTACCTTAGACAGCTCACTTTTCTGCACCAAAAGTTTGTCTGCCTTATAATAAAGCATAAACTTATTGTACCTATCATATTCATTTTTAAGCTTCTTTAAAGATTTCATATTTTTATTTAATGAATCTAAATGCAGCTTTATCTGATCCATATTTTCTATCGTCTCAGACATCGACCTTAAATCGTCATCTGTCAAAGGTGATAGAGAGGCATTCAATATGTCGTAAATACGACTTGGTCTTAAATCATTGGAAAGTTTTGGACTCCTAAGCTGTATTAAAAGCTTTATAAGTTCATCATAGTCATCAATGTTTGAAAAACCAAATATATTCTTGTTTACTAATTCCATATATTCTCTTTGCGTATCAACTACTTCTCCGCCACTTCCAATGTAATTTTTAAGCTCTTTTTTGGATAAAGGTATTTTGACTCTTTTCCCATCAATACCTGTCTCTAATTTATAAAGCAATATGTCAATGCCTATTCGCCGTCCATCTTTAATGACAAATCCCCAAAAATCCATGCTTTGATGTCTTTTCGCCTTAAGACCTATGCCTATAGAGATATAATTATCTTTATTTTCCCTTTTAAATTCCATATAAAGATAGCCAGTTCTCTCGTCAATTCCATTTACATCTTCTTCACCTAAAAGATAATCCTCAAGCCTTCTGGCCCTTGAGCCAAATGAATCCAGTCTTTCAGGGCTTTTATTGCCATCTAAAAGAAGAGGTATGAAGCTCTGCATAGTTACAGATTTTCCTGAACCATTGGAACCTCTTAGAAGAAGCCTCCCTCCAGAAAATTCGAATACTTCATCATCATAATACCAAAAGTTAAGAAGACCAGCTCTATTAATTACCCATCTATCATTCATTTTGAATTGCTCCTTTAAAATCATTTCGATATTCACCAATAAACTTTCCTAAGATCGGCATCAAAGTATATGAGTGGGTATCCTCATTGTATATTGCCATTTTCCAGCTTTTCATAAACTCTATAATCTCATCAAATAATTTTTCATCACTCATATCAGTGTAAATCTTGCTCCATCCACTTTTAAACCTACTCTTTACATAAGATACGATGTTCATAAATTGCCCTTCTGTAATTTCAATATGGTCATCTATACCTACATTTAAACTGCCGGAATCCATCATATCTCTTAAAACATAAGCTATTTGAAGAACTATGTCAGATATATTTTTATTGTCCGGGAAATAAGATGATGCATATTTATTCTCATCAAAAATTATGTATGCAGATGTTTTATGGATGTGCAGTTGTGCATCGAGATAATCGTCAAAATCTTTTTCTATTGTATTTCTGTAGTTTTTTATGTAGATAAAATCTTGATCGTCAGTTCCCTCATAATATACGGCTGGAGATAGAAGCAATTTTCTGTAAACTCTATGCCTTCTCTCAAGGACTTTGTTGTCCTCATACCTGTCGTCTTTTATAAAATCTTCCAACGTCATCTCTTCATTTATTTCACTGCTCATAATTCTCATAAAGTATCTTGAAAGCCCCGTATTTTCATATAAAACCTCTACATCGCGACTATCGGCAAATCTTTCATGCTCTCCATCATCAACTTTTATCATTTTCATTTTTTCTGCAAAATTAAGTACCCTGACAAGGGATTTTCTATGCTTAAACAAGGTCCAATCAACACTTTCCATGCCTTCGTACTGCATCTCAATATACTCCGTTATATTTGAAAGTATAAATTGATCACCTATGCCCATATCCTCTAAAAACGCAAGGAGAAGACATAAAAACGCATAATCCATCGAGCTCTGAAACTCTTCAATCCCCATCCACTTCTCAGCATCACCAGGTATTTTTTCTAGCTTTATAAGAAATGGATTTACGATAAGACGATATCCTAACTTATCCTCTACAAATGATCTTAATTTCTTTTCATTGTCACGTATTCTATTAAACATTTCCGTGTCATCTTTTGTAACCCAAAAGTTTTCTAAAAGGATTTTAAGTTCTTCCAACTAAAAACACCACCGTATCAATTTAAAAACTCTATCGTTACATCAGGCATTTCAAGAATCCCATCTGTACATTTTAGAACTATCGTCTTGTTCCTTGAAATGCTGACTTTGTATGTCCTTCCATCTTCTGATTTTGCTATGTTTTTAGGCTGATTTAAGGATTTGCTTATCCAATTTAAAAGGGTTGTCCTTATAAAAGGCTTAATTACTGGCAACTCTCTCAGTACAATCTTGCCGTCAATTATATACTTTGATATTTCTTCAATCTCACTGTGTCTTTCTTCAAGGTACTGTTTTAAGCACATCTCTTTTTCTTCTACCCTATCTATTATAGCATTTGTCTTTGTGGATTGTGTATAATTTCTCGTCTTTGGTCTTATTAAGAATTTACATGGCATATCATCCCACACGCTTTCATTTATGCTTTCGGTCTTTTTTTCAAAATCGCCATATAAATGTCTCGTGTGAAAAACTCCAAATACAACTGATGAAAGCTTATGTGCATAGTTTATATCATCAGTATTTGCAAATATCTTTGAAAGCTTTATATACTCACTTTTCCTGCTGGCCGTCTTTAACCTGTTTTCAGAAATTCTGGCCGCATACATCGTGATCTTTCTTATTATCTCATTTGATATTTCAAGAAGCCTGTACGCTTCACTATCTTCATCGCCATTTCCTCTAAACCAAAATACTATGTTGTCCCACTTGCTCAATATATTTTCTTTAACGTCGTTTATATCAAAGTCTTTATCCAGCCTCGGTATGTTCTGCTCATAAAGCAGCAATTTTTCTACAATATCTTCTAATGACTTTTTATCAAGCTTATTTAAAAGCGATACGATAACTTGAGAAAATCTCTGCAAATCCTTTATATATCCTCTTAAATACTCAGTAAGCTTGTCTTTGTATATCAAGAAAGCATCAGTCTTCATAAGTTCATCTGCATTTGAACTTTGCAAGCTGGCAATGTAGTCTATGGCATTATGATAGATATTTTCAAAATCAGAAGTAAAATCTTTCCACCATCTATATACAGCTTCTAAGTCGTCACTTTTAGATATATCGTCAATTTTCTTTAAGCTTTCATACAATCTTTGGAATAAAGATGGCTCTAAAGAACCACCATAACCCTTTATTTTCTCGAGATTAATTGTCATCCTTTCTATTTCTATCGAATACTCGCTAAGCATGTATCTAAATTTTTTATTTTTAAATTCTTCTGCAGATTGAGCTCTTCCAGTGTCCTGCTCAGCAATCAAGTTTTTCCACTCAGTCAGCGACTTTAAATCCTGCTCACACTTATCCAATGTATAGTCGTAAAACAAATCAAAACTTTTTACATAATTATACACATCCTCTTTAGTCAGCCAATATCTAAGCCTCTCATAATTTTGATAAAAATACCGCATGATGAGGCGATACCTTGATGCATTATCAGCAGTAAGGTATCTTGCCTCATCTATAGGCTTTATGACATTAAAATTTATTTTATCAGTCATAATTTTTCACCTTTAAAATGTACTGCCATTGTATCCCCAATTTTCACCGGCAAATTCTTGAATGACTATGTACACATTGTCCTTAGGATATTTTAAATTACTTTCAAAAATATTGCAGATTCTGGCGGAAATCTTTTCCTTTTGTTCTCTTGTAAGCTTTCCTATTAACTGTATCTCTACGATTGCACCTTTATCTAAAGGCTCTCCATGAAAATACAAATCATCGCCTTCTGTAAATCTCACCATAAGCCAATTTTCGCTTTTACCGGCTACATCCATCATCATAGATGCAAAATCTGTCTTTAAAGTATTTTTCAAATCGTCACTTAGTTTTTCCTTTGTAATTGAATTGATTATAGGCATATAGATACACTCCTTTATATATAGAAATTTAATAACTTATTAACAATTATAAATTAATGTGTAAAATTCATCAACAGAAATAGAAAATATTGTGCTATCATTGAAATCTTCATTAAATGATAGCACAATACTATTCATCAATCAATCTCTGGACTTTTTAATGACTGAACCATATCGACTTTCTTAAGTTGGAAGTGCACTACGATGCTTACAAGAATAGAAAATCCCATTGTGATAAGTGCAGAATACAAAAAGCTCATCGGTTCTATATTTCTTCCAAACATCAATATATCAACTTCTACGGTGGACATGAGATACCTGTGAAGAAAAACACCCATCACAAACCCTAATAAAATTCCGATGATTGTCAAGATAAAATTCTCTCTCATGACGTACAGAGAAACTTCTTCATCATAAAATCCCAGAACTTTCATTGTGGCAAGCTCTCTTATCCTTTCTGTTATATTGATATTTGTCAGATTGTAGAGGACCACAAAAGCAAGCGTACCTGCAGATACAATCAGAACCAACACAACCGACAGCAAGTTATTTACAACGTCTTGAAATGTCTTTTTAACAGATGATATAAAATTAACGGTCATTACTGCTTTTGATTTCAATATTCTTTGAGACAGCTCATCTTCTTTTGTGCTTGAACTGTCAGCAATCTTCGACAATATCTCATTTGAAGCTATTTTTTTATCAAATAGCTTTTCGTACAAAGAAGAACTCATATAAACGTAATGCTGCAAATAATTTTCTGCTATGCCAATTACTTTCGCTTTTGCTTCCCTGCCATCACCAGTGTTTAAATAGATATAATCGCCACTCCTCACTCCAAGCATATTTGCAAGCTTTTCAGTTACAACAACTCCATCGTCTGTCAATGGTATTTTATCACCAGTAGTTCTGCTTCTCAGGACTATAAAATCTTCAAATTTTTCCTTATCGCCAGTGACGACTAGAAATGCGCTTTTTTTAACTTTACCTCTTGTAACGTCCACGCTGGATTGATTAAGCATGATGCTTTCCTTTATATTTTTGTCATTATTTATAGTTGCAGAAAGCTCTTTTAGATCTGTCTTAGAAGCGTCACTTTTAAAAGTCGTTATCATTTGATATTTGAAGATTTCGTTGAATTGTTTATCCACAATGATATTTATTGAGTCTCTGATTCCAAATCCGGTAAGAAGCAGTGCAGTACATCCACCTATACCTATTACAGTCATTAAAAATCTTCTTTTATATCTGAATATGTTTCTGGCAGTTACCTTTTGCATAAAATCAAGTCGTGACCAAATAAAATTTACTTTTTCCAGCAAAACTCTCTTCCCTGCCATAGGTGATTTCAGCCTCATCAATGAAGCAGGAGTCTCTCTTAAGTCGCTAAGACACACCAAAACAGTTACGGCTGTAGTAGATATCAATGCAGCAACAATTCCCAAAATTGTATAATAGACATTAAACTCTGTTATGACCGGAGGCAGTGTGTACATCATGCTATACGCATTGAATATTATCCTCGGCAGTATATTGAAGCCTAAGATAAGTCCTGCAAGACCACCCAAGATTGTTGCAACTGATGAATATATTACAAATTTCAACATTATGGCAAACTTGCCGTATCCTAATGCTTTCAATATGCCCATCTGTGTACGCTGCTCTTCTACCATCCTAGTCATCGATGTTAAGCTTACCAGTGCTGCAACAAGGAAGAATATGGTCGGAAAAACATTTCCCAGCGCCTTTATCCTATCTGCTTCATCTCCATACTCTACATAGCCTATGTTTGATTTTCTATCTAAAACATACCAGCTAGGCTTTTTTAAACCATTAAGTTTCTCTTCAGAAGATGCTATTTTTTCTTTAGCATCACTCATCTGCTTGTCAAACTCTACTTTATTTTCCTGATACTTCTTCTCATTATCAGTTAATTCTTTTAAAGCATTATTTAATTGTTCCCTCGCACTATTAAGCTGCCTTTGACCATCAATCTTAGCTTTATTAAGTGTGGCTTCCTGTTTCGCTATATTATCCTTTGACGCAGCTAATTGCGCTTTGGCACTTTCAAGCTGTGACCTCTTCTCATTTAACTGCGCCAAGTTTAAGTCTAATGCCTGTTTGTTTGCATTAAGTGTATCTATTTGTTTAGACACACTTGCGATTTGCGCGTTTAATTCATCTACCTTTGGTTTTAGCTGATCTTTTAAAGATGGATTATTGTTTATCTCAGAATTCAATTGATTTAGCGAGCTATTAAGTTCATCGTATGTCGAATTTAATTTTTTTATGTTTTCATCATAATTTAATTCTTTTTCTTTTGCCTGTATCTCAGCTTCTGCATTATTTAAATCTATTTCATTCTGTGATATACTCGCCTGTGTCTCTGCGATCTGCCTTTTTCCATCATCAATTTTTTTCTGATTTAAAGCCATTTGCTCATTAAAACTGGCTTGTTTTTTATCTAATTGCATTTTTGAATTTGAAAGCATAACACTTGTTTCATCCAGCTTTGCTTTAGCATCAGCCAATTCCTTGTTGTACTTACTCTCCTTATCTTCAAGTTCTTTCTTTGCATCGTCAATTTCTTTTTGTGCTTTACCTTTTATCTCTTCATACCTTATCTCACTCCGAACTTTTCCCAATGTGACTAAGTCATCTTTTACCGGACGTATAAAATTATAATATTCATCAGAAAAAGTAGAAAAATTTTTTGCGCCATTTACCAGCACATCTATCTCTGTATATGCATCCATCGAAAAATCAGATTGAGGTACCATCATAAAAGCCTGTATCTGCCCATTTCCAACGTTGCTGGAACCTCTGTCTCTTGAGATGTAATAAGGCGTTTCAACTACACCGACTATTTTAAATTTTTTGCTTTTTATATTGTCTTGATTTTGAGAATCCAAATTTATAGTTACAGTATCACCTATAGAAAAGCCAAGATCTTTTAGAAATTTTGTCTCTACGACACATTCAGAATTGTTTTCAGGAAATCTGCCTTCTAGAAGCTTAGGTTTATTTACATAATTTTTATCATTCTTTATTTTTGAAGGATCTATACTTATGACTTTGATGACAAAGCCCTTATTATTTTTATCTACAACCGCATCAACCGTATAAAAAGGATTGACAGCCGCAACACCCTTTACCTTGCTTATGCTTTCTGCATCGCCTTTTGTCAGCCCCATTGTTGAGATAACTTGCACATCAAAAAGATTGTAGTCATCAGCGTATTTTGAAGCGGTAAGCTTCATGTCTTGGCTTGCTGCTTTTATTCCACCGAAAACTCCAACGCCCATTAAAACAATGAAAAACAATGATAAAAATCTCTTTTTTGTATTGGCGATTTCTTTAAATATATCTTTTAATAAGGATTTTCCCATTTACCATTCTATCCTTTCTATAGGGACTGGAGAATCATTGACAACTATGTTTTCAACGCTACCATTTTTAAGGCTTATAACTTTATCTGCCATTGGAGTTATAGCCTTGTTGTGCGTTATTATTATGACTGTCATTCCTAATCTCCTGCACGTCTCGTGCAGCAACTTTAAAATTGCCCTTCCAGTCTTATAATCTAGAGCCCCTGTTGGTTCATCACATAATAACAATTTAGGATTCTTTGCCAGTGCTCTGGCGATAGCAACCCTTTGCTGTTCGCCACCTGACAATTGCGAAGGAAAATTGTTAAGCCTTTCAGAAAGTCCTACATCTTTAAGTACCTCTACAGGGTCCATAGGATTATCACAGATATCCGTTGCTAGTTCTACATTTTCTAAAGCCGTAAGGTTTGGAACAAGATTATAAAACTGAAATACAAACCCTATATCTTTTCTGCGATATGTTGTCAGTTGTCTTTGGTTGTATTTGCTGATCTCATTTCCCTCCACAATTATTTGGCCTTCATCACAGGTATCCATTCCACCAAGCATATTTAAAATTGTCGTCTTTCCAGCACCGCTTTCACCTACTATTACGGTAAACTCGCTTTTTTCTATATTGAAGCTTACCCCTGAAACTGCAGTAATAGTGATTTCACCCATCTTATACCTTTTAGAAATATTCTTTACTTCTACAAAGCTTCCCATCTATATCTATCTCCATTTATAAAGTGTAATTAAACAATTGTTTAAAATATTTGTTTTAAGTTTAGCATATTAAAATTAACGAGTCAACATAATCGACATAATAATCTTTTAATTATCTTATGCTCAAAGACAAGAAAAATCACAAAATGTTTATTTATTTTAAAATGCTGTCTACCAAAAGCCTTATGTACTGCTTCAGTTCCTCCGGATCTCCCAAATTTAAAATACTTTTTTTATCTCCATATATGTTTACAACGACATGGTTTATAACGGTACCTAAAATACCTGAAAAAAGTTGTAGATATTTAAAATTCAAGATTCTATTATCTTCTATTTTTGTTATATCCTTAAATATATCCTCTATTATTTCACGTATTTCATCATTAAAATATATCTTTTTTATCATTACCGGATTATAGCTCTTGTCGTCATTAGTTAATTTAACTATGATGGCAATCAATGCAGGGTATTTATACATGTACTCTATTAAATTTAAGGCCCATTTAATAAGTTTGTCTTTAGATTTTAAATTGTCATCCCTTAAAATATCATATCCAGTCTTTAGAAGTTTCTCGGCATAGTAATTTTCCACTTCTTTTAGCAAATTATTTTTATTTCCAAAGTAATAGTTTATTGATGCTACATTGACGCCTGCCTTTTCGGTGATTTCCCTAATAGTAGCCTCACCTTTCATCCCTACTATATCAATTGTTGCATTAAGTATCTTTTCTTTTGTCTCTAATTGTTCGCCATTCATCAATATTCACTCTTTCTTTTAGATCTAAAATTATAGTATCATAATGCAAAATTGTCTTCAATAATTTATAAAATACAATAGTATCTGTATAATGCTAAAAACTATTGCGAAATGACATAAATCTAAGTATTTTTAAATAACCATTGATAAATGAATGCATTGATATACACGTAAATATGTGCTATACTAAATTACGTGGAGGTGGTATCATTGAATAAAACACAAAACATTACATTATCATTACCTAAAGATTTGTTGCAGAAGATAAAGCATATAGCTATAAATAAACAAACATCTGTATCTGGTCTTCTAACTAAGACATTAGAAGAAATAGTTAGAAAAGAGGATTTGTATGAAAAAGCAAGATTGCACCATATTGACATATTAGAAAATAACATTGATTTAGGCACAGAAGGTAAAACAACATGGAATAGAGAGGATTTATATGGAAGATAATATTGGTTTGCAATTTGTTGATACGAATATTTTGGTCTATGCCCACGATATATCTGCCGGCAGAAAACATGAAATTGCTAAAAAATTATTAAAAGATTTGTGGAATAGGAGAAATGGCTGTCTGAGCACTCAAGTTCTATCAGAGTTTTACGTAACTATTACAAAAGAGGTAAAAAGACCATTATCTCCTTCGCAAGCGTCACAAATTATCTCAGATCTTGGACTTTGGAAACTAGATATACCGAATGTGGAGGATATACTTGATGCGATCCAAATAAGTCAGCGTTATATGATTTCATTTTGGGATTCTCTTATAGTCTGCAGTGCTATAAATCTTGATTGCAGCATAATATGGAGCGAAGATTTAAATTCTGGGCAGTATTTTGATAAAGTAAAAGTTGTAAATCCATTTTTGTAATATAGATTTACAACTTTTTTAACAGCCAAGTTGTCTCATGTGATAAGTCAATATACAAACTACTTTCCCAGAGATTTCGCATCAAAATTCCAGCAAAAAATTTATCTTTACAAGAATTTTTATATTTTACATCTAGTTGAATATATGGTAATAGTAAATCCATTTAGATGCTAAAAAAGTTGCACTTTCCCCTTACCCCATGAATTTTAATAATGAATTTCCAGTTTTGTTTCAAATTATGTCTTCACAAACAGTGGATTACTCCATCCAGTTTCTAT